>CACZNY010000390.1 GCA_902782655.1 uncultured Lachnospiraceae bacterium | reverse complement strand
CCGGTAATCGGCCAGAAGCCCCTGAATGTTACTTGAGATCAGCGCGGTATTTCCGTCCTTTGCGGCCAGCTCGAGAGTCTTTGCCTTTTCAGAAAGCTCGCTGGCTCCTATGGCCGCCGAGGTACTTTTTAATGAGTGGACATTTATTGCCAGATTTTCAAGATCTCCGTCCTTATAGTTATCCTCGATCTGCTGCGCCCTGCCTTCGATCGACATGGCGTAAGTCTCTATGGCAAATATATAATCCTCGGCATCACCGCAGTATTCAATCCCCTTTTCGGGATTGATCTGCGGATGCTCAAATATGATCTCAGGCAGCCTGGATAGCTCATCATCATCATCTTCTTCCTCCGACTCTTTGCCATCGTTCAGGATCACCGAATCCTGAGGCAGGTATTTGATCATCATGCGTTCCATGTCATCGATGTTTACCGGCTTTGAGAGATAATCTGTAAAGCCTGCCCTCATCATTTTCTCTTTGTCCCCTGCGACTGCGCTGGCGGTAAGTGATATCACCGGGGTTTTCTCGAATTTTTCGGGGTATGTCTTTTTGAGCATTTCAAGAGTCTCGATACCGTTCATCTGCGGCATCCTGTAATCCAGAAAGACCAGATCATAGTGTTCATGTCCGAATTTCTCAATGCACTCGGCTCCGCTGGTCGCCACGTCAATATGCATTCTGGTCCTTTTGAGCAGTCCGGCGACAACCTGCAGGTTCATCGGGGTGTCATCAACTACAAGAAGACTTAGTCCGGGCGCGGTAAAAAGAGAATGCTTCCTGCGGTTATAATCGGATGCATTGGAATGAGGATCGGGAGTAAACTCCCCTATCGGTGTCCAATCGGAAACCTTCTGGGTCAGGACAAAAGAAAATCTGGAACCATTCTCATAACGGCTTTCCACCTTAAGCTCACTGTCCATTATCGAAAGAAGCTGTCTTGTTATGGCAAGGCCAAGGCCTGTGCCCTCTATGCTCCTTGTCTTTTTAAGATCAAGCCGGTCAAAGGGCTCAAAGAGACGCTCCATATCCTCTTCCCGAATGCCTATGCCTGTATCCGTGACAGATACCTCATAGCTCACGGAGTCTTCCTGGCTTTCTTTCAGGCAGATCTCAAAGTCCACGGATCCCTTCTCAGTATATTTTACTGCGTTGGTAAGAAGATTGGTGATTATCTGCTTTACCCTGATCTCATCACCGTAAAGACGGACAGGAAGTCCGGGATCCACCTTGAAGCTTAGAGTCAGCCCTTTTGCTTCAGCGCGAAACTGTACCAGATTATACAGATCCATTGTGAGGGATTTGAGTGAATATTCCTCATTGTCAAGAGTCATCTTCCCGGTCTCTATCTTGGAGAAATCAAGTATGTCGCTGATTATCCCGAGAAGACTGACGCCGGCTTTTCTTATATTTTCGGAATATTCAAGTATCACAGAGTTATCAGTCTCACGCTGTATCATCTCATTCATTCCGAGAATGGCAGTGATGGGGGTACGTATCTCGTGGCTCATGTTTGAGAGAAATGCGCTTTTTGCGTTGTTGGCAAGCTCCGCCTGCTCTAAAGCATAGGCGAGGTTTCTCGCCCTCTCCTTCTCCTCTTTTGCCATTCTGTTCTCGGTAATGTCCTCTATGAAAACGTAATATACTTCTCCGTAGCCCGGAAGTGTGGCAAAGTGGCCATAGTCGTCCACCCATCTGACGACACCATCCTTCCGGATGATGCGGTACACTACGTAATCCATGCTTCTTCTGTTGGAAGGCTGTGAGATCTGCTCATCTATGGAGCTCTGGATCGCGTCATAATCCTCAGGATGCACCATGCCTCTGAAGCTGTTGCCTGTCAGCTCTCTGAATTCCTCTACGGTATCGCAGCCATAGATATCGCAGGTGGACTGGTTTATATATAGAAGCTCCATGCTCTCGTCTGCGCGGTAGATAAAAAATCCCCCCGGCATCTGCTCTGCCAGCCATTCCGCTGCGGACATTCCCTCTCTGGAAGGGATGGCGTTCATTATCTCATCACTTATCAGTCTGTTTCTCTGCATGTTTTTACTCCTCGATCCACATCTGCAGTTTCGCAGCTTCTCTCTTACAGCATATCACAGTAAACGCTTATAGTATAACACATTAACGCCTTGTATTTATTTACCTCTATGCAATACGCTCCCCATTTTTCAGCACCTCCTTTTCCGGCGGATGCTTGACAGTTTTCAAGCCATACGGTACGATTTTATCTGATTCAGGGTTATCGTCCGCTGACCTGCTTCTATGCCATCGCCGGTGACCTCCTTACGCTGAAGCTGCGGAGCGGAACACACTGCTGTAATAAGGGCGCGGATCTGCCAAGGATACCTTTTTTTATCAAAAAACGAAGAGGAAGATATAGCTTCTTTCCCGATTGGATCCTGAGCAGTGATCAAGGGAAACGGATGGAGAAACTGCGATGAATATCTATGTTGATTTCGATGACTGTATTTGTGAAACGGCCCGGTTTTATTCAGAACTTGCATTGGAAATGTTCGGGAAGAATGTTCCTTATGAGGATATGAGATTCTTCGAGCTTGAGAAGTCCTTTGATCTGAATGATGAACAGCATGAGCAGTTTATGATCAGGGGACATCAGCCGGAGGCGCTGCTGTCTTATAAAGAAACTCCGGGAGCATCCCAGGTCATAAACGAATGGATAAACTCAGGGCATAAGGTATCGGTCATTACAGGTCGTCCGCCCGGTTCTTATGAACCGTCACGTATGTGGCTGGATGACCATGGACTTCGGAATGTCAGCTTGTATTGCCTCAATAAATACGGAAGAGACAGTTTTATCAAGGGCAGCAGCTTCAGCCTTGAGCTTGAGGATTATTACAGGATGTCCTTTGACTATGCGGTGGAGGATTCACCCAGAGCATTTCCGTTTTTTGACCATCTGCCGGATCTTAAGGTTATGGTCTTTGACAGACCGTGGAACAGGGAGGCTGCATTTCCAAACGGAAACTACAGGAGATGTTTCAATTGGGAAGACCTTAGAAGCAGCATTTGAAAGCGT
>CACZNY010000389.1 GCA_902782655.1 uncultured Lachnospiraceae bacterium | reverse complement strand
ATTTCTGACAGTACGATTTGTTATTGTAACACATCCCGTGTTACCTTTCAATTGTTTGTTCCGCTGCTTTTCGGACAGATCACCTCATGTATACTGTATTGACGCCATTATGTTCTGCGCCGTATCTTCATCTGTCAATGCAGCGGCTATCTCTTTTCCGAATTCCACCGCACATCCCATTCCCCTTGCTGTTATAACATTTTTATCGGAAACAGCCTTTGCCTCGCTTTCATAGACTGCATTTTTCATATAATCACCATTGCCGGGGTACACTGTTGCCCTTTTCCCGTCAAGTATGCCAAGGCTTCCGAGCAGTCTGGGGGCCGCACAGATAGCAGCCAGGTATTTTCCGTTCTTATCAGCTCTTGTCAGAGCCTCCCTGACCTTATCCGAACCCTCAAGATTTACGGTTCCCGGCATCCCGCCCGGCAGCATAAGCATATCATACGAATCCGTATCCGTATCTGCAAGCAGCTGATCCGCCTTCACCTGTATATTATGACTTCCCGTCACAAAAAGACTGTCCGAGACAGATATCATAGTCACCTCTATGCCGGCCCTCCGGGCTATATCTATCGGTATCACAGCCTCCGCCTCCTCAAATCCTTCTGCCAGAAACACTGCTATTTTTTTGCTCATGATCCCCTCCTTTGAAAGAACAGTCTTTTTCCTGTATCATAATATAACACACCATTGCCGAATTTGCTCATCCGGCATACGGGTGATATAGGATGTACACTTATTTTCATTTCTCACAGAGTTATAGGAAACGACAAAGTTCTTTTTACTTTGGCGTTTCCTGCGTCGGATTTTGACCGCTTTAGCGGCATCTTCCTTGCAAAATCCGGACGCATCCGCCGGAGGCTCCATAGTGGACGACAAAACACTTTTGTCGTTCACTATAACTGTCCCGGTAAGCTACAGGAGGCGAACAATATGGAAAATACGGAAATAGAAAGAAAATGGCGTATCTCAGAGCTCCCATCCGATCTTTCTCAATATGAATGCATCGACATGGAGCAGGCTTATCTCAACGAGCACCCCACTGTCCGGATCAGGCGCGAAAATGAAGCCTACATCCTCACTTATAAGGGAATCAGCGACAATGACATTTCTCACGCCGAGTACAATCTCCCTCTTACCAAAGAAGCCTTTGAGCATATGCTTCCCAAATGCGACGGACGGATAATCAGAAAAAAAAGATACCGTATACCGATCGATGGCACGGCTCTATGCGCCGAGCTGGATATTTTCGGCGAGCCTTTCTCTCCCCTGACAATAGTAGAGGTCGAGTTTCCCTCAATAGAAGAAGCGGAGAGCTTTTCTCCTCCTCCCTGGTTTGGAGAAGACGTTTCCCACGACAGGCGGTTTAAGAATGCCGTGATGGCCATTGATCCTGATTTTGATCCGGCGCTGATGCTTGCTTCAGAATAATCTGCTTTTCCTTTTCAGGCAATACAGGAAAAACTTTGTATTGGTAACGATGTATCTTTTTGCCAGCCTCTTTGGTTCAGAGATAAGTCTGTACAGCCATTCCAAAGACGCCTTCTGCATCCAGAGGGGAGCCCGTTTCACGGTGCCGGCTAAAAAATCGACCCCGGCTCCGATGCCTATCATGAGAGCGTTGATCCGGCCTCTGTGATTATACATGAATATCTCCTGCTTCGGCGCTCCAAGACTCACCCACACGATATCAGCAGCTGCTTCGTTTATTATCCCTGTAATCTCCGCATCCTCTTCATCCGACAGCTTCCTGAAGGGGGGAGAGTATCTTCCCGCAATACTGATCCCGGGATATCTGGCCTTTATCGTTTTCTCAAGAGCATCAAGGGAATCGTCAGTAGAGCCATAAAAATAATGAGATATCCCGCCATCCGCGGTCGCTTTAAGCAAAGCCGCCATAAAATCCGGTCCGGCTATTCTTTCCGCATTGTCCCGGCCTGTCTTTCGAAGCTCACGAGCCACCGGCGCCCCATCCGGAAATGTATACGCCGATCCGTTGAGAACTCTCCTGTATTTCTCATTCTCTATAGCCGTAACCAGAGTATGTACATTTGAGAAGCAAATATACTTTCCCTTTAACCCTCTGCCCCTTCCAAGGACCTCCGATATGGCCTCGTCCATATTCCCGACAGCATATCCTACACCAAATAACGATCCTTTTTTCACTGTCTATACCAATCCGTTATCTATCAATTCTTCCTGTACTATCCTGGAAGCTGCCTCGTCTATGGATTCTCCGGTAAATGCCGCATTACAGAAATCCTCCCTGAGCCGTCTCCTCATCCCGACATAATCATGTACCTTTTCAAACAGCTCGCGATAAGTCATATGAAACATCTTCCCGTCGACTATCCCCTCATATATCACATTATTAGGGCTTATATTATGATCCATCACAAAATATTCAAGCCATTCATCGTAATTATCAGATTTCACCCTGTTATCCCCCGTATTATCAGGTATTGCAATATGCCTTTCGGACATATTCCTTAAACCTTATCCTTGACACAGTTCATTTTGTAATTGTATAATATCGCTTGCGCGTTGTGAAGCGTAATTTGGCGAGATAGCTCAGCTGGCTAGAGCACGCGGTTCATACCCGCGGTGTCGAGGGTTCAAGTCCCCCTCTCGCTATGATAAAAGGCCAAGCCTATCAGGCTTGGTTTTTTTCATAACCGACGGAATTGACTTTGGGAGCCT
>CACZNY010000388.1 GCA_902782655.1 uncultured Lachnospiraceae bacterium | reverse complement strand
GTCAGAGACTTTTTCAGTAAAGAGAAAGAGCCGGCAGAAGCTGCTGGTGCAGAAAAAACGGAATAGTACCGGGAGGTTCAATATCGTGTGTTTTGCACAGGTGGGCATTTATGGTATCATTTATTAATTAAACGGTGTACTAGGTTGCAACAGTATCGCTAAGTGTACCGTAAAGACCTGAAATCCAAGCTCGTGAAAAACCGCACTGAGATTTCAGAGTAAAAGCAGGAGGTCGGTTATGGCAAGTGTTCCTTTGGAGGAAGTCATCGAAAAGATGGCGCTCACGAATATCACTCCGGAGATAGATATCTCTGAGATCAAGATCGAAAAGCCGGATATTAACCGTCCGGCACTTCAGTTTGCCGATTATTTTGAAATGTTTGATGCATCGAGACTTGAGATAATCGGTGCAGGAGAGTTTTCTTTCATAGAACAGAAATCCGAAGAGGAGAAGCTGCAGATATATGATAAGTTCTTAAACAATCCCATTCCCTGTGTAGTATTCTGCAGGAATCTTGAGCCTGATGACAAATTCAGGGAAGCAGCTCTTAAATATAACGTTCCCCTTATGAAATCGGCTATGCCTACATCCGCCTTTATGGCGGAGATCATCCGGTGGCTTAATGTTAAGCTTGCCCCCTGTATTTCAATACACGGTGTACTTGTAGACGTTTACGGCGAGGGGGTGCTCATAACCGGTGAGAGCGGCATCGGAAAAAGCGAGGCGGCATTGGAGCTGGTGAAGCGCGGCCACAGACTGATAACGGATGATGTGGTGGAGATAAGGAAGGTGTCGGATGAGACCCTGGTGGGCTCGGCACCGGATATCACAAAGCATTTCATAGAGCTTAGAGGAATAGGGATAGTTGATGTGTATGCCCTGTATGGAGCATCCGCCATAGAAGAAACCCAGAATATTGACCTGGTCATACGGCTTGAAGACTGGGATAAGGATAAGGATTATGACAGACTGGGGCTTGAAGAGGAGCATACGGAGTACCTTGGCAATCAGGTCGTCTGCCATGTGATCCCCATAAGACCGGGAAGGAACCTGGCTGTGATATGTGAGACTGCGGCAATAAACCACAGACTGAAGAAGATGGGTTACAATGCTGCTAAGGAGTTGTATAAGAGAGTGCAGGATAATCTGTCAAGGAGGAGTTGATCATGAAATACGCAATAGGCATCGATGTGGGAGGCACGTCAGTTAAGCTGGGATTTGTAAGCGTTGAAGGAGAGGTCGCGGAAGCATGGGAGATACCGACCAGAACAGAGGATGGCGGAAAAGAGATACTCCCTGATATAGCGGCCTCCGTAAAGAAAAGGATAGCCGAAAAAGGAATGGCAGATGATATTGTCGGAGCCGGGATAGGCCTGCCGGGACCGGTGGATGACGAGGGTGTGATAAGAAAGGCGGTAAATCTGCACTGGGACAGGATTTTCAACGTGGCAGATGAGCTCTCGGAACTTCTGGGCGGAATGAAGGTTAAGGCCGGCAACGATGCAAACGTAGCGGCCCTGGGTGAGTATTGGCAGGGAGCCGGTAAGGACTATGGAGATATGGTAATGGTGACACTCGGTACGGGAATAGGTGGAGGGATAATTCACCATGGGCAGATATTTGCCGGCACTACGGGAGCCGGCGGAGAGATAGGGCACCTTTGCCTTAATCCGTATGAAAAGATCCGCTGCAACTGTGGCAACGCAGGATGCTTCGAGCAATATGCTTCCGCAACGGGGATAGTCAGACTTACCAGAGAGGAGCTTGAGGCGTCTGATGAAGACTCTCTGCTGAGAGATACCGAGATCACAGCGAAGGCCATGTGGGACGCGGTGAAGGCGGGAGACGCGCTTGCCATAAGGGTGGCAGACAGATTCGGATTCTATCTGGGATGGGGGCTGTCTGTTATAGCCGGTGTTGTAAATCCGGAGGTTTTTGTTTTGGGCGGAGGCGTGTCCCAGGCCGGAGATATTATTCTCCCATTCGTCAGGAAAAATTTTGAAGAACATGCATTCCATGCATGCCGGGATGCGCAGATCGTCATAGCGACGCTTGGAAACGGAGCGGGTACGCTGGGAGCTGCCAAGATGGTCATAAATTGACAATGGATGCAGCTTTATTCGAGTCGGGATTAAGTAATATCTGCGGGCGGGAAAACGTCAGAAAAGCCGTGCCAATGTCGGAGCACACTACTTTCAGGACAGGCGGTCCGGCAGATTATTTTGTGTCTCCGGGGGATCGGGAGTCTTATATTAAATTGATCTCTTTCCTGCGGCAGTCTGACAGTCCTTTTTTTATTTTGGGCAGGGGGAGCAATATTCTGGTCGGAGACAAGGGATACCGGGGCACGGTTATAGATACGTCTCCTGGATTGAGCAGGGTCGGGATAGACGGAGAGATCATAGAAGCAGAGGCGGGAGCAGGGCTGTCCGTTGTTGCCGGTATGGCTGCTGAGGAAGCTCTTAGTGGTATGGAGTTTGCCTCCGGCATACCCGGAACCATAGGGGGCGCTGTTTTTATGAATGCCGGGGCATATGGCGGAGAAATGTCCCAGATAGTGGCATCTGTCGAGCTGATGGATCAGAATGGTAAGGTTACGACCTTGAGATCAGATGAAATGGGCTTTGCATACAGGACTTCGATCGCGCAGAAAAAAGCATTGCCTGTTATTTCCGTGAAGATACGGCTTCATAGGGGTGATAAGGATAATATAACGGAAAAGATAAAGGATCTTGGCCGGCAGCGGGCAGAAAAGCAGCCGCTTGAGTATCCGTCTGCCGGATCTACATTTAAGAGACCGGAAGGATATTTTGCAGGGAAGCTGATATCGGATGCAGGGCTTTCCGGTCATACATTAGGCGGTGCCTGTGTTTCTCCAAAGCACAATGGGTTCATAATAAATATGGGAAATGCTTCATCGGCTGATATTCTCGGTCTTATAAAGGAAGTGCAGGAGACAGTCAGGGCAAAATTCGGCGTTGAGCTTATCCCTGAAGTCAGGATAATAGGGGAGTTCTGATCGGCATGAAGCTTGTGATAGTTACCGGTATGTCCGGTGCAGGAAAAAGCAGTACGCTTAAAATGCTTGAGGATCTCGGTTTTTTCTGCATTGACAATCTTCCTGCCCTCCTTATAGAGAAGCTGGCAGAGCTTTTTACCGGTCCTTTGTCTGAAACGCCTGGTGTTGAGCTCGGCAAGGTAGCTATCGGCGTAGATGCGAGGACAGGGCTTAACTCTTTGAAAAAACCCCTGGAGGATCTGAAAGCCCAGGGGATATCTTATGAGATTTTTTTCCTGGATGCAGAAGACAGCGTGCTGGTAAAGCGGTTTAAGGAAACCAGACGCGCTCATCCGCTTGCCCTGGAGGGACGCATAGAGGACGGTATAGCGGAGGAGAGGAAACAGCTGGAGTATTTAAGGAAGAATGCGACTATCATTCTCGATACTTCCCACATGCTGATACGGGATCTAAAAAAGGAAATAAATGATATATATGCGGCGAATAAGAGCTATGGAAATCTGTATGTTAATATACTGTCTTTTGGGTTTAAGTACGGCATACCGGCTGACGCGGATCTGGTGTTTGACGTGCGTTTCCTGCCCAATCCTTTCTACATTGAAGAATTGAAAAATCATACGGGCCGGGACAGGAATGTCCATGACTATCTGATGTCGTTCGAGGAAGCGCATATCTTTCTTGAGAAGCTCCGGGAAATGGTATTGTTCCTTATACCTAACTATGTAAAGGAAGGAAAAAACCAGCTTGTGATAGCCGTCGGGTGTACAGGAGGCAAGCATCGTTCGGTTTGCCTTGCAGAGGAGCTGTATAACGAGCTTTCAAAGTCAGCTGAATATGGTTTAAGGATAGAGCACAGGGATATCGACAAGGATACGTCCCGTCAAAAGATAAGGTAACAGCATGTCTTTTTCGCAGGAGGTCAAGGCGGAAATACGGTCGCGCCAAAAAAAGATCAAGGACTTTACAATTTCAGAAAATACGAATAATATAAATCCGGCATTGGCTCTGGCCTGTTTTTTTGTACGGCAGGGATCGGTAAATGATCCTGCGAGCAGTTATCACCTGGAGATAGTATGCGATGATATCCGTGAGGCCGAGAGGGTTTCGGATATAATGGAAGCGCAGGGGTTTAAGGTGAGGACTACCCGGAGAAAAGAAAAGCAAGTAGTATACCTTAAGGACAGGGAGAGCATAGCTGACTTTCTTGGGTTTGTCGGTGCGGTAAAATCCATGATGAAGATGGAAAATTCTCTTATTTTAAAGGATATGAGGAATTCCGTAAACAGGAGGGTTAATTTCGAGACAGCCAATATCGAAAGAACCGTAGGAGCCGCTGTAAAAGACATCGAGGATATACAATATATAGAGGCTCACGGAGGTTTAAAACAGCTACCAGAGACTCTCAGACAGATGGCAGAGATGCGTATGGAGAATCCTGATGCGTCCTTAAAGCAGATAGGCGAGAATATGTGTCCGCCTCTCGGAAAATCCGGAGTCAACCATCGGCTTAGAAAGATCAGGGAATATGCCGAAATGCTCAGATACGGCAAAAAGGGGAGAGAATTATGAAAAAATGCGAAGTGGTAGTGAATGTAAAGGATGACAGAGACGCCAGTCCCATAGCTTTTTTGGTTCAGACTGCAAGCCAGTTTGATTCAAGGATCTATATAGACTGCGAAGAAAAGCACGTAAATGCAAAATCCATCATGGGGATGATGACGCTTACGCTGACAAACGGAACAGCTGTTCTTATCTCGGCAGACGGCCAGGATGAGGATGAGGCGTTAGAAAAGATCAAGGAATTTCTGACAAAGGGATAGAGTTATGATATAATCATCTTTGCATTTTATTGCACCTGAAAACACATATTATATAAAAAGGAGAAGAATTATGGCATTAGTTACAAGTACAGAAATGTTCAAAAAAGCCTATCACGGCGGTTATGCCGTAGGCGCATTCAACGTGAACAACATGGAGATCGTCCAGGGAATCACGGAAGCGGCTGATGAGCTCAAGAGTCCGGTTATCCTTCAGGTTTCAAAGGGAGCAAGGGCGTATGCAAATCACACTTATCTTACCAAGCTTGTAGAGGCAGCGATCATCGAGCATCCCGACATTCCTATAGTTCTTCATCTGGACCATGGTGATACATTTGAGCTTTGTAAGGATTGTATTGATGGCGGATTTACCTCTGTTATGATCGATGCTTCCTCAAAGAGCTTTGAGGACAATATCGCACTGACAAAGCAGGTCGTTGATTACGCTCATGACAAGGGAGCAGTAGTGGAAGCAGAGCTCGGAACACTTGCGGGCATAGAGGATGAGGTCGTAGTTGAGGCCGGTAAGGAGTCCTATACACGTCCTGAAGAGGTTGAGGAGTTTGTTTCAAGGACAGGCTGCGACTCTCTGGCCATAGCTATCGGAACTTCACACGGTGCATATAAGTTTACCGCAGAGCAGTGCACCCGGAATGAAGAGGGCATTCTTGTTCCCCCGCCGCTCCGTTTTGATGTGCTTGAAGAGTGCATGAAGAGACTCCCCGAGTTCCCTATCGTGCTCCACGGTTCTTCTTCCGTGCCGCAGGAGTTTGTCAAGATGGTAAATGCATACGGCGGCAATATGCCCGATGCTGTAGGTATACCCGAGGAGCAGCTGCGTAAGGCTGCTGAGCTTGCTGTCTGCAAGATCAATATAGATTCCGATATCCGTCTTGCAATGACTGGAAATATCCGTAAGTACTTTGCTGAGCATCCTGATCATTTTGATCCCCGCCAGTATCTGAAGCCGGCACGTCAGGCTGTGAAGGACATGGTAGCACACAAGATCAAGAATGTTCTCGGATCAGACGGAAAAGCATAAAGAACCCTGAAAAAGGGAGGAGCCCGATATCCTTACGGATATCGGGCATTTTTATGAAAAAGTTTTTGTAATAACGAAGCTGTCTTTATTTATTTATCTTATGGTAAAGAGTATAATGGCCGAAAGTGAATAAATGATTTTGCACGCATAAATGTTTTTTTAATGATTTATGAACAAATCATGAACGACGGAGGGGATTATGGCTGAAGAGAAAAGGAATCCGATAGTGACTTTTACAATGGAGAACGGAAGGACATTTAAGGCGGAGCTTTATCCGGATAAGGCTCCCAATACAGTGAATAATTTTATTTCCCTGGTTGCAGGAAAATATTATGACGGATTGATCTTTCACAGGGTGATAAAGGGCTTTATGATCCAGGGCGGGGATCCTGACGGCACGGGCATGGGCGGTCCGGGATATTCGATAAAAGGAGAGTTTTCAAACAACGGGTTTAAGAATGATCTTAAGCATACAGCCGGGGTTTTGTCCATGGCAAGATCGATGATGCCTGACAGCGCCGGATCTCAGTTCTTCGTAATGCACAGGAATGCGCCTCATCTGGATGGAGATTATGCTGCGTTTGGTAAGGTGATCGAGGGTCTGGAAACGGTAAATGAGATAGCGGAGTGCGAAACAGACTGGAATGACAGACCGGTAAAGGAGCAGAGGATACAAAGTGCTACGGTTGAAACATTTGGAACAGAGTATCCGGAGCCTGTAGTTCTGCGATAGTGATCCATGAAATTATTGACAATACTGCATGTTTGGACTACACTAACCCAATAAAAAAAGTTTTTTTATCGATCTGGAAGGGAGAAAACAATGGCAATCATCAAGAGGGCAGTTGCTTCCGCTGCAAACGAGAAGCCTGCAAACGGAGTGGTTAAGATAAACTCCATTGAAGAACCGAAGGCAAAGCAGAAGGCAGAGATTGTTGCAGAAAAGAAAGATGCGGCTGTAAAGAAAGCGCCGGCAAAGAAGGCTGCTGCTCCTGCGAAGAAGGCAGCTGAAAAGAAAGCTGCACCTGCTAAAAAAACGGAGGCTAAAGCACCTGCTAAGAAGAGTGCTACAGCCAAGCCGATAGAGAAAAAGGCTCCGGCTAAGAAGCCTGCAGCTGCAGCAAAGAAAACAACTGCGGCTAAGGCTGCCACAGAGAAAAAGGCACCGGCCAAAAAGCCTGCAGCTGCTGCAAAAAAGCCGGCTGCTGCAAAGACCGCTGCGGCAACTGCTACGCTTACTGTCCAGTTTAACGGACGTGATTTCCGCAAAGATGATATGGACAAGGCGTTTGAAGGTGTTTGGACATATGATATGGGACACAAGATCTCGGAGGTTAAGAAAGTAGATTATTATTTCAAGCCTGAAGAATCAGCAGTGTACTTTGTGGTGAACGACGGGACAGAGGGACGTTTTGAGATTTGATCCCGGATCGGATAGGACTGATAAAGAAGCCGGTGGCATGCGCCGCCGGCTTGTTTTGAATATAGCTGCTTTTGCAGTCGTTCTTTATACCTTTTTTTTCATATTATCCATATGCGGCATTTCGGTCATGGGAAGTCATATCCCGAATGAATACAGGGAGCCGGCTAATTTTGACCTTACGCTTTCATTCATTAAAGGAATAAATCCATATGCGGCGGAATCATTGGACGGAGAGGTTCCTGGGTGTGTATTTCAGTACGGACCGCTGTTTTCGCTTTTGACAGCCGGCGTTCATTTCATTATTCCCTTTGTGGATGTTTTTGAGCTTCATTATTTTATCGCATTTATCTGCATCCTGACAGCTGCAGTGATGGCGGCTGCCATCGCTTATGAGAAATCCGGGACATTGGCCCCGCCTGCCTGTGTTTTTCTGCTGACCATAGCGTGTACCTGGAGATATGGTTATATTAATGCGGTTCCCGATACTCTGGGTGTAACTCTCCTTGTGCTTATCTTCTTTATAGAGACAAGGAAGGATATGGTCTGCAGGGAATATATAGAGGCTGCTGTTTCAGTAGCGTTGTTTTACACAAAGCAGTATTTTGTGATTATAGCCCTGAGCCTGTTCCTTTTTAAGTTCATTACGGACAAAAGAGCCTGGATAAAGCTGTCTGTGGCAGGACTGATCATGCTTGCTGCTTCTGTGTTTATCGTAAACGCAGTCTGCCCGCTTTATTTTACATACTCTCTCCTTATTGTACATGGGGTGTCAGGACAGTCGGTAGCGGCAACCCGGCCTCTGTTTTCAAAATTGGCAGCACTGCCCTTCTCTGCAGTCGGGCTGCCGGTTTGGACGGCTGCGTCTGAAGCCAAACCGCTTCCTCCGACAGGGTGGGCCTTTGAAATATTGCAGCTGAAGAGCCTGACGGGAATATTTCTGTTCGTCTTTATCGGTATGGCGGCAGGAGTCGTCAGGGCTTTCCTTACAAAAACTCCAAGGTTTGAAGCCAGCAGACTTTTTGTCATACATTCGATGGTGGCATTCGCTGCTCTGCTTTTCCTGGGGCAGAATGACGGAGCCTGGCTTTCTTATTACCTGCAGCTGCTGATGCCTTCCGTGATCATCTATTCTTTCATATCTGCAGAGAAGGATGTACTGGACGGCAGAATGACCAGGTATTATAAATGGGCTTATATGGTTCTGATGCTGCTCATGATCATGTACACAACATACAGGGTTGACTCAAGGCTGCCATATTATGATAAAAGCGATTCGGTCATGCGGGAATGGGATAAGGCTTACAGGTATTGTGATGCTTATGCTTCGCGGGGGGATATCCTGTACCGCGCTCCTCTGGGAATAAATGCTCTTGCCAATGGCCGGTATCTGTATGACAATGGCCATGAAATGGCCATACACCAGAGGTTTCTGGATGAATACAACTCCAGCAGCTTTTACCAGAAGGTTTTCCCTTTGGGCGGGAAGCTAATGGAACAGCATATAAGATACAGGGATCTGATGAAGGAGAAGGTGCGGGAGGGAGGCTACAGCCTCGTGCTGACCACGGCCACCGACGGTGAGCTTGTCAGTGTGGAAGATCTTGAGTACGGCGGGTATTTGAGGATCGACCGTCTTACACTTGATACAGGATGGGCGGCATACGAGGTGGACTTTTGGGTACCTTCAGAGGGTGATAAACCGTCCTTTGAAACAAAGGACTGGACCTGATTATAATTGAAGTCCATTATTATACGTGATATGATGGTGTAACGGATTATATTTATTTTGCGCGGGGGGATAAAAATTGCCGGTTTTGGCTTTTCTGATCTTATTTCCATTTGTGATAGCGTTTATCCTTTTTTTCCTTAAAAAGGATTCCGCGGGACGCTCTTTTATTACTATTATGGGCGCGGCGGCGGAGCTTGCGGCAGCGGTCTTTTTTTCCGTGGACAGTTTTATGTTCGGGGATATGGAGATGGGGACATACTATCTTGCTAAGACCCATTTAGCGGATATGGTGATAGCGGCTGTCGAAATGTGCCTTATGCTGATAGTCTTTTTCCTTGGCATAAAATACCGCAGATATTATATCCTGCTCCTTTCGGCTGCGGGCACTATTCCTGCTCTTTATTTGGATCTGACAGGGATCAGCGCCACGGCAGTTTCACATATCAAGGTTGATTACCTGACGGTGATAATGGTTCTTATTGTTGGGGTGGTTGGTTCCCTTATCTGTATTTATGCGGTAGGGTATATACGGGACTATCATCATCACCATAAGGAATATACGGACAGATCCGGGTATTTTCTGTCACTCCTGTTTGTATTTCTTGGAGCCATGATGGGGCTTGTCAGCTCCGACAACCTTATGTGGATGTATTTCTTCTGGGAAATAACCTCTGTATGTTCCTTCCTTTTGATAGGTTATTCCAGGACTCCGGAGGCAATAGCTAATTCTTTCAGAGCGCTTTGGATGAACCTTCTCGGAGGATGCGGGTTTATGGCGGCTATAATCTTCTGCATATGTGTGATGGAGCTTACGAACATATCGCAGCTTCTGGTCTTTGCCTCTATACCGGCAATGGCTGTCTTCCCGGTGGCTATGCTTTCCTTTGCGGCCCTCACAAAGTCTGCCCAGATGCCTTTTTGCAGATGGCTGCTTGGAGCTATGGTAGCTCCTACGCCGACATCAGCCCTTTTGCATTCGGCTACTATGGTTAAGGCGGGTGTATATCTCCTGCTGAGGCTTTCGCCTATGATGAACGGCACGTACGTCGGGATAATGGTTACGGTAATAGGAGGCTTTACATTTTTTGCAGCATCTCTCCTGGCTATTACAGTTTCTGACGGCAAGAAGATACTGGCATATTCCACCATTTCAAATCTGGGACTTATCACCGCGGCAGCTGGGTGCGGAATGCCGGAGGCTGTATGGGCGGGGATAATGCTTCTAATCTTCCATGCTGTGACGAAGTCCATGATGTTTATGTCGGTAGGGGCATATGAGAATTCTACAGGAAGCCGGGATGTCGAAGATATGCACGGTATGATCATACGATATCCCAAACTTGCCTTTGTTATGACGATCGGGATATTTGGGATGTCTGTCGTTCCGATGGGAATGTGTGTAGCCAAATGGGCGGCGCTTAAGGCATTTATTGATTCGGGATATGTATATCTTACGCTTTTCCTTTGCTTTGGTTCGGCTTCCACCCTGTTTTACTGGATAAAGTGGCTTGGAAAGATATTCAGTGTTTCAAAAGGATCCAGAAAACATACAGATAAAGTATACGGCAGTGAATGGACAGCTATATATCCGCTTGCGGTTATAGCAGTGCTGCTTTGCCTGGTCTATCCTGTCATCAGTGCAGTCGTGGTCACGCCTTACGTGCGTAGCGCATTCAGCGGATCCATGAACCGGCTTATCACCATGACACCCATGGAGGGGGCGTCAGCTTCCACGAATATCATTGCTGCCATTAGTACGGAGGACTTTGTGATAATGGGAGTGATGCTGATATGTATGTGTATCCTGCCGATCGCCATGAGATTCGTTAACAGTGTACAGGAAAGAAGGGTTTTATCTTATATGTCGGGGTTCAACACCGGCAGCGACAGGAGCTTCTATGACAGTCTGGGTGAAGAGAAGAAGCAGTATCTATCAAACTGGTACATGCAGGAGCTTTTCGGTGAAAAAAAGATCCTGAATGCCTGTCTGCTGCTGACGGCTGTTTTTCTTATAGTAATGCTTACAGCCTGTGCTGCGGGAGGGCTTTTTGTATGACGGTGAACAGCGTGATATCGGTAACAGCATATCTGATCCTCGCTCCGATCATAGCCTGCCTGCTGTCCGGGGTGGACAGGATAGTGACGGCAAGGATGCAGGGAAGACGGGGGCCGGGGCTTCTGCAGCCGTGGTATGACATTATCAAGCTTTTTGCAAAGGAGAATACATCGGTAAACGATATTCAGAATATACTTGTAATGGCACACTGTTTTTTTGCGATCTTCAGTGGAGCCATATTCTTTGCGGGAGGAGATCTGCTTCTGGTGCTTTTTGCGCTTACAATGGCTGAAGTATTTCTTATTCTTGCAGCCTACAGTGTGAATGCGGCCTATTCGGAGCTGGGAGCCCAGAGAGAGCTCCTGCAGATGATGGCCTATGAACCGATGACTCTTCTAACTGCAGTAGGCTTCTACCTTTCTTCCGGTTCTTTTAGGGTTGGGCAGATAATCGGGACGGAGCTTCCCCATATCATCAAGATGCCCGGATTCTTTGCGGGCATATGCTTTATCCTTGTGATAAAGCTCAGGAAGTCGCCATTCGACCTGTCTACCTCGCATCATGCACATCAGGAGGTTATCAAGGGGCTTACCGGGGATCTCTCAGGTCCTGCATACGGTTTCTCGGAGCTGGCAGAGCTGTATGAGGAATTCCTGATGCTTGGAATGATCGGTCTGTTTTTTATCACGGATAATCCTCTGAGTATAATATGGACATGTGCAGTAATAGCTGCAGTAATGTTTGTGATGTCGCTTGTTGACAATATTTTCCCGAGGGTAAAGTGGGAGAGTCTTTTGAAGGCGGCATGGCTTGTGACTATTTTTGCGGGGGGGACAAATCTTGTCATACTTTCGCTTTTCGGGTGATAAGGTGCGGGAGGTGCATAAATGAGGATTTCAAAAAGTCCATGGCTTCTTCACTATGATGGAAGCAGCTGCAATGGCTGCGATATAGAGGTTTTGGCCGCTACTACACCCAGATTTGATGTGGAGCGCTTTGGTATAATCAATACGGGAAATCCACGTCATGCGGATATTTTTCTCTGCACGGGGGGGATCAATTCACAGAATAAAGACGTGGTTCGCCAGATATATGATCAGATGCCTGATCCCAAGGTTGTTTTAGCCTGCGGCATATGTGCCTGTGACGGAGGGATTTTTAAGGATTGCTATAATATATCCGGAGGGACGGATACAGTAATACCCGTAGATGTTTATGTACCGGGGTGTGCCGTCAGACCGGAGGCTCTTATTGATGGTGTGGTTAAGGCTCTGAAGATACTTGATGATAAGGCAGACAGGATGAAACGGGGAGAATACAAAAGCCTGACATCCGAGGAGTATGCGGCAAAGCTGTCCGGAGAAAAAAAGGATGACAGGGAGGAAAAAGGGGATGCTTGATAACCTTGAAGAGATCGAACTTGTCGGGCTGTTAAATAAAACAAAGGAAGTCAGGAATGATGGATACAGAGTCGTACAGATCTGTGCCACAAAGATCGCAGAGGAATATGAGCTCCTCTATACCTTCGGGAAAGAGTATGACATAAGGCAGGTCAAGGTCACCATAGCTCCGGGCACACACGTACCCAGTATCTCGGATATATTTCCGGCTGCTTTTCTGTATGAAAATGAAATACATGATCTTTTTGGAATCGCAATAGAAGGCATAAACCACTACTATAACGGGAAACTCTACCGGACAGCGGTAGAAGCCCCTTTTGCGTGATCGGAGGAGCTAATGGCAGCAAAAAGAAGCGTGATCCCGTTCGGACCGCAGCATCCGGTATTGCCGGAACCCATACACATAGATCTTATAACCGAAGATGAAAAGGTTGTAGAGGCTGTTCCCTCTATAGGATTTGTCCACAGAGGATTGGAGCAGCTTGTCACGAAGAAGGACTTCGGTGAAATGGTATATGTGGCGGAGCGTATCTGTGGCATCTGTTCTTTCGGACACGGATACGGGTATGTGAAAACCATAGAGCATATCATGGGAATAGAACCTACTGACAGAGCCAGATATATACGAACCCTGCTTTTTGAGCTGTCGCGTATGCATTCCCATATCCTGTGGCTGGGACTTATGGCAGATGCGTTCGGCTTCGAAAGCCTCTTCATGGAGACCTGGAAACTGAGGGAAAAGATCCTTGATATGCTGGAAGCCGCTACGGGAGGGAGAGTCATATTTTCTATCATAAGGATAGGGGGCTTAAGAAAGGATGTCCCGGACGATATCCTCAAGGGATTCCTGCCGGAGCTTGAGAAGGTAGTGGAAGGAATAAAAGCATGCGAAAAGGTCTTCCTTTCGGATCCTGCTGTACTCAGCAGGCTTAAGGGCATCGGATACCTTTCAAAGGAGGATGCTGTAAACCTCGGCTGTGAGGGGCCTTTCCTCAGGGCTTCCGGAGTAGCCTGGGATAATCGTATGCGAGGGTATGCCGCTTATCCTTTCGTAGATTTTGAGATCATCACCTCTGATGAAGGTGATTCCTATGCCCGATGCTATGTACGCATACAGGAGATCTATCAGTCGGCAGACATCATCAGGCAGTGCATAGAAAAAATGCCCCAGGAGGGTATTTATGTTCCGATTAAAGGCTTCCCTAACGGGGAGCATATGACGATAATAGAGCAGCCGCGGGGCGGAGCCTGTTATTATGTCCATGCTTCGGGCAAGAAATTTATCGAGAGGATGAGGGTCAGGACACCAACCTTTGCCAATATACCTGCTCTTGCCAAGACCTTAAAGGGGTGCGACATAGCTGACGTGCCCATATTGGTGGTAACCATAGATCCCTGTATTTCCTGTACTGAGAGATAAGCATGTCATTAGTTAATTTTACGAAAACTGAATTAAGGAATCTTTTCAGGAAGCCGGCGACGGTAAGCTATCCTGACGGACCGGCTACATACAAAGAGAGTACGAGAGGGCATATCGAAAACAATATGGATGCATGTGTCCTCTGCGGGGTATGTCAGATGCGCTGCCCTACAAGAGCCATAACCGTAGACAGAAAAGGACAGACCTGGTCGATAAGGCCGTTTTCCTGCATACAATGCAGAAGATGTGTGGACAACTGCCCCAAGAAATCCCTTTCTATGGCCAAAGAGTATACGAAGCCCGATATGGAAAAGATCCAGATGGACTTTGAGCTGTCCGACAGGCAGAAGGAAGTACTTGCAGCACAGGCCAGAGAGGCAGCAGAACGTGCTAAGGCGGCTATGATGGCGGCGAAACAGAAGGCTCCCCAGAGCAAGGAAAAAAAGGATCCTCCGGCAGGTGAGGGGGAAAAGTCCGGCTCCGGTAAGATCGAAGAATGAATTATGAGATAACCGTTAAAGGAGTGGTACAGGGCGTCGGCTTCAGACCGTTTGTGTACAGACTCGCTAAAAGGTCAGGCCTTTCGGGTGATGTGAGGAATTCCGGCGGAGTCGTATGCATCAGACTGGCTGATGTCGATGAGGAACGGGCCAGGAATTTTGTTTCGGATCTGAAAACAAAAAAACCGAGGGAAGCTGTCATTCGTTCCCTGGAGATGAAACCGGTAGAGCAAAATACAGGCACTGCCGGTTTTTTTATAGTATCCTCTGATGATACAAAGAGTAATGAACTTCCGGAAATACCGCCTGATATCGGCGTCTGTACAGGCTGTCTTTCGGAAATGAAGGATCTTTCCAACCGAAGATACTCATACCCATATATATCCTGTGTCACCTGCGGCCCCAGATATTCCATTTTACAAAGGCTTCCGTATGACAGAGAAAACACCACAATGGCGGTATACGAAATGTGCGGGGATTGTTCGTCGGATTACTCAGATGAAGGGAACCCATACGCAAGGAGACATTATGCACAGACGATAAGCTGTAGCCAATGCGGTCCTCAGCCTGTCCTGCGCACAGAGGACGGGGAAGAGCTCAAAGGAGCCTATGCGACAGGTAAAGCCTGTGAAATTCTTCGTTACGGCGGAATACTGGCTGTCAAGGGAATGGGAGGGTTTCAGTTTGCCTGCCTTCCCGATGATACATATGCAGTTCTTAAACTAAGAGAGATCAAGAGGCGCCGTACCAAACCCTTTGCGTTGCTGTTTCCTTCCATTGCCTCGATAAAAGAAGTAGCAGAGGTATCAAAGGAGGAAGAGAGACTGCTGAAATCTGACGCAAGACCTATCGTGCTGTTGGAGGCCCGCCTTAAGAATAAAGCACTGAAATTCGTATGTGGTGACAGCAGGAATATAGGCGCTATGCTCCCACAGACCGGAATACATGAGATACTTGCTTCCATATTCGGACCGATAGTATTGACTTCCGGAAATATAAGCGGGGAACCGCTTTCATTCAGGGATGAAGATTTCTTCCGTCATGAGTATGAGGGTATAGAAGGGGTACTTTACTATAAAAGGGATATTCTCGTGCCTATGGATGACTCTGTTGTAAGGATGATCGGCGGAAAGAGCCAGATACTTAGATATGCCAGGGGATATGTGCCGGGAAAGCTGAGTCTGGATCAGAGTTTTAAGAAGCCCGTGATTGCTTTCGGAGGAGATCTAAAGGCTTCCTTCGCTATAGGCAGGGGGAGCGGGTTGATACTCTCGCAGTATATCGGCGACCTTGAAAGCTATGCCTGTCAGGAAAACTTTAAGGGCTCTCTCCGACGGGAAACAGAGCTTTTCCGTTTTAGACCGGAGGCTGTAGCCTGTGACAAGCATCCCGGGTATATATCCTCAAGACTTGCAAAGGAATATGCCGGCAAACATCGAATACCCGTAATAGGTATATACCACCATCATGCGCATGTGGCATCAGTTATGGCTGAGCATGGTCTTACGCATACCATTGGAGTGGCCATGGATGGGACGGGATATGGAAAAGATGGCAGAATCTGGGGCGGTGAGATCTTTTATATAACGGGAGGGTCAGCTGAAAGACGTTCCCATCTTGGCTATTTTCAGCTTATAGGCGGAGATGAAGCGGCGAAGGATGCCGGTAAGGATCTCAGATGTCTTATGCATGCGGCAGGATTTGATATAGGTGATGAGATTGTTGCGGCTGCGATAGATGAGCATATAAATACGATAGAAACCTCCTCCGCCGGCAGGCTTTTTGATATAATGGCAGCTGCTTTGGACATCAGGGATTATAATACTTATGAAGCAGAATGTGCCGTTGCACTTGAAAACGCTGCAAGGTATGCCCTGAAGCACGGACTGACCACCTATGCCCTGCCGGTGACAGGGGATCCGCACGAGCTGCTGTACTATATGATAAAGGCCAAACAGAAAGGGATGGATGTCAGGGAGCTGGCTCTCGGCTTTCACAGAGCCCTTGCTTCGTGGATAATTAAAGAGTGCGAGAGCATCAGAGACGACAGAGCTGATAATAATGTATGTCTTTCCGGAGGCTGTTTCGCAAACCGGGTTTTGTCAGAAATGTGCAGAGTGGGACTTACAACGAAGGGATTTCATGTGTATATGAATGAGAGGATACCTTTAAACGATCAGGGTATAGCGGTAGGTCAGGCTTATATTCTGGCTCTGCAATAAAGAAGTAAGCAGCTGCTCAGAACAGTTAAGTGTTTTTGGAGGATAAGGCTATGTGCATAGCATCCAGCGGTGTGATAATAGAAAAAAAAGGACATAAGGCTCTGGTTGATTTTGGAGGTAATATGGTTGAAGCGGAAGCCGGTTTAACGAAATGTGAGGAGGGAGACCGGGTTCTGGTACATGCGGGATGTATAATACAAAGACTTGGCGAGACGGAGGCCGCGGAAATGGATGAGATCATGAAGCTTATTGAGGAACTGGCATAAGCTTCAGAGTGACAGGAAGACCGTAATCTGACATGGAATTAGCAAAGGCAGCAGAATATCTTAAAAACTATGACGGTAAACGTATAAAGCTTATGGAGGTGTGCGGAACCCATACATCCGCCATCAGACAAAGCGGGATACCCTCCGTTTTGTCGGACAGGATACGTATGGTATCGGGGCCGGGCTGCCCCGTATGCGTGACAGTAACCGGATATATTGACAGGCTCATAGCCCTGTCCCGGGACAGGAGGAATGTCATTGTCTCTTTCGGCGATCTGATGAGAGTGCCGGGATCAGTAATGGATCTGGCTCAGGCAAAGTCTGAAGGCGCAGATGTGAGATATGTTTATTCCCCTCTGGATATGATCAGTATGGCCGAAGCAGACAGAGAGCATGATTATATTTTTGCAGCTGCCGGATTTGAAACAACAGCTCCGGTCTATGCGGCTCTCATAGCAGAGGCAGAGGAGAGGGAAATAAGAAATGTCCGCCTGCTTACAGCATTAAAGACTATGCCTCAGGCAATAATGAGGGTGGCAGACGGGATAGACGGATTTATTGCTCCCGGACACGTGGCAGTGATAACTGGGACAAAAGAATACGAGGAACTTGCGGCAAAACTGAAGCTTCCCTTCGTGATATCGGGGTTTAAGGCAGAAGAGCTTTTAGCCTCCATATATGCCTTGGTAAGGATGACGCAAATGGGAGATTCAGGATGCCTGAACCTTTATCCGCAGGCTGTAAGACCGGATGGGAATCCGGCTGCAAGGGAAAGGGTGTTTGAATGCTTTGAAAAAGGGGATGCAGTCTGGAGGGGGCTGGGCAGGATAGCCGGATCAGGAATGTATCTCAGGGATAAATATCTGGATTATGACTCCGGCAGCAGGGGGCTTGATACGGATGCTGAAGCCCCCGGCTGTAAATGTGCAGAAGTCATAACCGGAAGATGCCGGTCTGAAGACTGCCCTCTTTTTGGTAAGGCCTGTACCATACAGCATCCCGTAGGAGCGTGTATGGTGTCGCAGGAGGGAGCCTGCTTCATCGCTTTTTCGTATGGTAATAAACTATGACTTTCTGAATGAAAAATCGGAATTTCACTCAGAAATCCCGCATTCTGCGGGACACGCCGACCGGCAAGCCGGCCGCCTGGT
>CACZNY010000387.1 GCA_902782655.1 uncultured Lachnospiraceae bacterium | reverse complement strand
TCCGCCTATCCCAAGCGGATGCACCTGGATCTCGGGCTTATTCGCCGCAAAGGAGGCAGGTACCTCAAGCATATGGGAGGCAAGCTCCAGCTCCTCACCCTCAGTGAGGTCATAGGTATAATCCTCTATGAAGCCTGTCGCTCCCTCAAGCCCCTCAGCCATCTTCATGCATACGGCAGAGAAAGCGGATATCTTGTAATCCCCCTCGGGTCCGAAGCCTATGCCCTTCGCCATGAGGTTCTGGGCCGCTATGCCCGGAAGCTGCTTCATTCCATGAAGATCCTGGAAGGTATCGGTAAATGCCGCAACATTGTTCTTTGCTATGAACTTGTCGAAGGCGACCTCATAACGGGCCTGCTCACGCACCGCCTCCACATTGTCCGTAGCCATGGTGTATTTGCTCTCGTACTCCGCCATCTTGGCATCCACCTCGGCATCCGTAGCAGCCTTCGCAAGCTCTGCTATCTCACCGATGCCCCAGTACTTTATCTCCCAGCCGTATTTGATCTCGGCCTCAAGCCTGTTGCCGTCGGTGACGGCCACGTCTCTCATGTTGTTTCCGAAGGTAGCCACCCTAAGATTATGTGAAAGTCCGATAGCCTTCGCCACCCTTGCGAACTGGCAGATCTTTTTTACCACCTTGTCGTTTTTATAGTAGCCTGCCGCCACCTCGTGGGGAATATTAAGCCTTGCAAGTATATAGCCATACTCCCTGTCTCCGTGAGCCGCCTGGTTCAGGTTCATGAAATCCATGTCGATCTCATCATAGGGCAGCTTCTGATTAGCCTGTGTATGCAGATGCAGCAGAGGCTTTCTAAGCTCCTGAAGCCCCTTTATCCACATCTTGGCGGGAGAGAAGGTATGCATCCAGGTGATGACGCCTACACAGTCATCATCCGCCTGTACCCTGCGCATATTCTCCACGCAGATCCTTGAAGTCTCCACCGTAGGCATCAGCTCTATATCCACTATGCCCTTAAGCTTATCCTTAAGAAAATCCACCATCTCCTTACAGTCAGCTGCGACCTGCTTCAGGCACTCCTCACCGTACAGATCCTGTGATCCGGGAATAAAATATAATTTACTCATAATCAGCCTTTCTTACGCTTTGAAAGCACATCCAGAGTAACGGCGCCAAGAAGGACCGCACCCTTAACTATCTTCTGAATATCTGTCGACCATCCGAAGAGGGACATTCCGTTATTCAGGATACCCATGATGAAAGCTCCTACGACAGCTCCTACTATGGTTCCGGCACCTCCGGCCACGGCAGCTCCTCCGATGTAGCAGGATGCGATGGCGTCCATCTCGAAGCCGTCACCTGCCTTGGGCGTAGCTGAGCCGTTTCTTGCGGAAAGCACTATACCTGCGATAGCTGAGAGCACTCCCATGTTTACGTATACCCAGAAGAAAACCTTATTGGTATCGATACCGGAAAGATTTGCAGCCTTCCTGTTGCCTCCGAGAGCGTATATCTGACGTCCTGCCACGGTCTTGCTGGTGATGAAGCCGTAGATAACGATCAGCACTACCATTATCAGAAGCACGAAAGGAAGTCCGTTGTAGCGTGCCAGCTTGTAGAAGAAGAACCAGATGATGAAAAGCATTACAGCCAGCTTAAGCACTATCTGCCATGTAGGGTTCACTGCAAAGTTGTACTTCTTTTTAGTATTGTTTGCCTTGATCTCCGAAAGGACCAGTATGACGGATGCAATGATCGCCACTATGATACTTACAAGATCCAGGGTACCGTCCGCGAAAGGTATCTTTATGACCGGCAGGAAGCCTGCGCCGATGAAGTTGTAGGACTGATCGAAGGGACCCTTGGTCTGAGCCTGCAGCAGCGTATATGTAAGGCCGCGGCCCATAAGCATCGTAGCAAGGGTCGTAACGAAAGGCGGGATCCCGAGATAGGCTATGAAAAAGCCTGCAAAGACACCTACCAGAAGGCCTACAAGAAGCGCTACTATGATGGCCACCCACATATTCATCTTGTAGTCCATCATTATGATACCGGCGAATGAACCCGTAACAGCCACTACGGATCCGACGCCAAGGTCGATGTTACCGGTCAGTACGCAGAGCAGCATACCTATGGCAAGGATAACGACGTAGCCGTTCTGCATGATAAGGTTGTTGATGTTCATGGGAGTCAGGTTTGCTCCCTTGGTCAATATAGCAAAAACAAGATAAATCACTATAAGGGCAAAAAACATACCATACTGTTTCATGTCCATTTTTACAATTTTCTGATTCTTATTCTCCATCACCGTCTCCCTTCCTTTGATGAGCCATAATATACTGCATTATTCTTTCCTGTGAAAATTCTTCCCTGTCGATCTCACCAGCTATCTCGCCGTCATTTATTACATATAACCTGTCACAGGTGCCGATGATCTCGGGCATTTCCGAGGATATTACGATAACTGCCTTTCCGGCCCTGGCAAGATCGTTTATTACACAGTAAATCTCATATTTAGCACCTACATCGATACCCCTTGTGGGCTCATCCATGATCAGGACGTCAGGCTGTGTCAGCATCCACTTTGCCAATACAACCTTCTGCTGGTTACCGCCGGAAAGAGATCCGACCACCTGATTGATGGAATTGGTTTTGACTCTGACCTTGTCCGTATATTCCTGCGCCGCTACTATCTCGTCATTGGCGTTTATCACACCGTTTTTAGAGAAGAAGAACGGTCTGGCAGCTATTGTCATATTCTCCTTTACATCAGCTATAAGGTTCAGGCCATACGTCTTTCTGTCTTCGGAAATATACGCAAGCTTGTTCTTTACGGCATCCTTGACCGTTTTAAGGTGCACTTCCTTTCCGTTGATAAAAACGCTTCCGGAGATCTTCTGACCGTAGCTGTGACCGAAGATGCTCATAGCAAGCTCAGTCCTTCCGGCACCCATGAGTCCTGCCAGACCCACGACCTCTCCGGCGCGCACCTTGATATTTATATTCTTCAGCATCTGCCGATGTTCATCATCGGGATGAAATACATTCCAATTCTTTACCTCGAATATAACATCACCCTTCTTCACGCCTTCTCTTACGGGATAACGGTTGGTCATCTCACGTCCGACCATTGCCTTGATGACCCTGTCTTCGGAATAGTCATCCTTACCCTTTACCAGCGTTTCGATCGTCTTTCCGTCTCTGATGATAGTAACGGAATCGGATACGTATTCTATCTCATTCAGCTTATGTGAAATGATGATACAGGTGATTCCCTGCTCCTTGAGTTGGAGCATTATATCGAGAAGTATACGGCTCTCCTCATCGTTAAGGGCTGCCGTAGGCTCATCGAGGATCAAAAGCTCAACCTTCTTGGCCATGGCCTTTGCGATCTCTATGAGCTGCTGTTTACCTACACCCAGGCTGTTGACAGGAACATTGACATCTTCATTCTCAAGTCCGACCCGCGCCAGCATTTCCTGCGCACGCCTTCTGGTCTCCGTCCAGTCGATGACCCCCTTCATGCTTGTCCGCTCATTGCCTATGAACACATTCTCGGCCACGCTCAATAACGGAGAAAGAGCCAGCTCCTGATGTATTATGACAATGCCTTTTGCCTCCGAGTCTCTGAGGTTGTGGAATTTGCAGTGTTCGCCCTTATAAACGATGTCGCCTTCATATGTACCGTAAGGATATACCCCCGACAAAACATTCATCAGCGTGGACTTGCCTGCTCCGTTCTCACCGCAGAGCGCATGTATCTCTCCTTTTTTGACTTTGATATTTACATCGTCAAGAGCTTTTACCCCGGAGAATTGTTTTGTAATGTGATTCATTTCCAAGATGTAATCTGACATCCTACCATCTCCTTCTGAAAACATTTGAAAACAGGGCGGCAACTACAAGCCGCCGCCCTGATGTTCTGACATAATCTGTGAGTATCTGATTACTCAGCTAACTGCTCCTCTGTATAGTATCCGCCGCCGATAATGACTTCCTTGTAGTTGTCCTTATCAACCGGAACGGGATCACACAGGTATGAAGGAACAACGATCTTGCCGTTGTTGTACTGCTCTGTGTCGTTGATCTCAGGCTCTGCGCCCTCAAGCACTGCCTGAACCATGGTAACGCACTTTGAAGCAAGAAGTCTTGTATCCTTGTAGATCGACATTGTCTGCTTGCCGGAGATGATGTGCTTTGTAGCCATAAGCTCAGCATCCTGACCTGTGATCAGAGGCCAGTTTGCATCTGTATAGCCTGCTCCCTCAAGAGCTGACATGCAGCCATAGGAAAGTCCGTCATACGCGCATGCGCAGATGTCAAGATCCTCATCAGCATAGTACCTTGTAAGAAGGTCTTCGCATCTCTTCATTGCTGTCTGCTGATCCCATCTTAATGTGTTGTTGTCTTCGAATGAGATCTGACCTGACTTACATACGAGTGATCCG
>CACZNY010000386.1 GCA_902782655.1 uncultured Lachnospiraceae bacterium | reverse complement strand
ATCACTGTTTTGATACAACGACGCCCAAAGTCAAATGGCTTTTTGAACAAGTTCAAACGCCATTTAGACTTTGGGCGTTTGTATCATCAGATTATATCAATTATCCTTGTCTTATTCCACGTATGGATTTACGGCAGTTTTTGCTGTAATATTGTTTCGTCGTAACATATGTCAGGATGATCGGGATATACGGAGGCAGGATCGCAGTACAATGAACAGGAATCTGGAACTGATATTCATAAGACAGATCATAATGAATCTGATGATACTGCCTATCCCCGCCATGCTCATCGGACAGGTCCTTCACAGGAAGAAAAGACCCGCGGAGATGAACTTTTTTTTCCGCATGTGTATCTTCAATATGGCGCTGTGCCTGACCTATATCGCGACCTGTTTTCTCCTGATAAACTATCACAGGATAGATAAACCCTTAGTTTCAGTGCTGGATTTCATCTGTGATTTCCTGATAGGAGTGATACCGCTTCTGCTGGTGGTCTACTGGCTTCTTTTTGTGGAATATACCCTGCATCACAGCATGGACATCATATGGAGGAGATATCCCGTTGTCATGATCCCGTTTTATGCAGGTCTGGTCATTACATTCCTGACCAGTGTCATACCGATCCCCGATTCGGCTCCAATGGCTATCCAGATGGCTGAATACTATATGAACAAAGCGTCATTCTTAATATGGTGCTTTTACATTATCGCCTCCTATATTGTCCTTGTGCATGAGAAAAAAAGAAAAAAGATCCCGGAATATATCAGGGTGACTCCGACTGTGATCCCTATAGTCCTCGGACTTATCATTTCAGCTACGACATCCTATCTGGTGGATGGCCTTGGCTATGCCGTCGGCCTGATGTTTGCGGATTACTATATGTTCCGAAGATTAAGCTATATGGATCCGGATACCGGCTTCTTTAACGAGCGGTATCTTGAGGAGCTGAAGCAGGAGGCGGAAAGCAAAGACATAAAGGAGGCAATGGTCATCCGGTTCAGGACTCCTGGGGACAGGGAAAAGCTGGCAAAGATACTCAAAAACTGGCAGCCTGAGTTCAGCAAGATCGTCGTCATGGATGACGGGGAGTTCAGGATCTTTTCCGAGCTTAAGAAGAAAGCAGTAGCGGAGAGATTCATATATCTGGTCAGTGATCATTGCAAAAGCAGAGGCATAGAAACAGAAGCATCCTATGAAATGATCAGGATGGAAAAGGCAGGGGGAGATGTACAGAGACAGGACAAGGGTAATAAGGATCGGAAATAAGGTGATAGGAGGGGGGAATCCCATCCTCATCCAGTCAATGACCAATACAAAGACATCCGATGTGGAGGCTACGGTAAGACAGATAGAAGAGCTTGAAGAGGCGGGCTGTGACATCATAAGATGCACGGTGCCGGATGAAGCCTCCGCAAAGGCAGTGGCCAGGATCAGGAAGCGTATAAATATCCCGTTGGTAGCGGATATCCATTTTGATCACCGTATGGCGATAATGGCCATTGAAAACGGGGCAGACAAGATAAGGATAAACCCGGGCAATATCGGAGGTGAGGAAAAGCTTCTGAAGGTGGTGGAGGCCGCACGGGAGAGGGATATCCCGATAAGGGTAGGAGTGAATTCGGGCTCCCTTGAAAAGGAGATCGTGGACAGGTACGGAGGAGTCACTGCCGAAGGCATTGTGGAATCGGCGCTGGATAAGGTGCAGATGATAGAGAGGGCAGGATATGAGAATATCGTCGTCTCGATAAAGTCCTCTGACGTGATGATGGCCGTAAAGGCACATGAGGCTCTGGCTCCCAGATGCCCCTATCCCCTTCATGTGGGCATCACCGAGGCAGGCTCACTGGTCTCAGGCAATATCAAATCCGGAGTCGGCATAGGCATAATCCTCTACGAAGGGATAGGAGATACCATAAGGGTATCCCTTACCGGGGATCCCGTGGAGGAGGTAAAGAGCGCACGGATCATATTGAGATCTCTGGGGCTTTATAAGGGCGGCATAGAGATAGTTTCCTGTCCTACCTGCGGAAGGACGGAGATAGACCTTATCGATCTCGAGGGCAGGGTGGAGAAGATGCTGTCCAAATACAGGGACTTAAACATCAAGGTAGCGGTCATGGGCTGCGCCGTGAACGGTCCGGGAGAAGCAAGAGAAGCGGATATAGGGGTAGCGGGGGGCCGCGGCGAAGGACTCATCATAAGGCGCGGCGAGATAATAAGAAAAGTACCCGAAGCAGATATAGTAGGAGCGTTGGAAGATGAGCTCAAAAAAGCCTTTCTTTGAAGTGTTTCCGGCATATGAGCCGAAGTCAGCCGAGCTCAGGGAAATGCTCGGGGGTGTTTTTGTCACGGGCATCAGCATGACCTCGGACAGATCAAGGGTCGAGGTTTCTGTAGTAACCTCCCATCCCGTTCATGTGAAGGATATATATACGGTGCAGAAGGAGCTGGCTTCAAGCCTTGACCCCAAAGGAAGGGTCAGGGTCAGGCTTCATGAGCATTTTTCACTGTCGTCACAGTATAACGCAGCAAATTTTTATGATGAATATAAGGGAAGCATTGCCTACGGCATGAAGGCAGAGCAGCCGGTGATGTACTCCGTCTATCATCAGGCGAAAAAAAGCTTTGACGGTACGGACAGGCTGGTGGTGACCCTGGAGGACACCATTGTAGCCCATGACCTGGCTTCCGGTCTGGAGGAGTATCTTACGGAGATCTTCATGGAAAAGGCCGGGCTTACCTGCAGGGTGAGCATAAGCTATGAAAAGCCTGAGCCTTCCCTTGAGAGGCTTGAGGCGGAGAAGAGGGTACAGCAGGAGATAGCGGCCATATCCGGAAGAGCGCTCAGGGCGGCAAAAAAGCCTGAAACAGAGCAGACAAAGAGCGGCAACCGGCCCTCAGGCGGTAACAGACAAAGGACATACCGTAAGGGTGACGGCGCTTCATTCAGGAAGGCAGGAGCAGGAAATGCAGGAAGCACCGATGATCCCGCGGTGATCTACAAAAGGGATGTGCCCGAGCAGTCCGTACCCATAGCAGATATCGACGGGGAGGCCGGAGAGGTAACAATAAGAGGCGAGGTGATAAGCTATGAGGATAAGGAGGTCAAGGAAGGAACCCTCCTTATGATGAAGTTTGATATCACTGATTATACGGATACCATAGGAGTCAGGCTTTTCCCGCCCGTGGAGCAGGGAAAGAAGCTCAGGGAGGATATAGCCCCCGGAAAATTCCTGAAGATAAGGGGTACAGTGGGTCTCGGAAAATTCGAGCATGAGCCCACCCTCGGCATGGTAAGCGGCATCAGGAAGATCGAGGACTTCAGGGTGAAGCGTGAGGACAATGCCGTAAGAAAAAGAGTGGAGCTTCACTGCCATACGAAAATGAGCAATATGGACGGCGTGGATGACGTGAAGGATGTGCTGAAGACGGCGGACAGATGGGGGTGGAGCGCCCTCGCCATCACCGACCACGGCTCGGTGCAGGCCTTCCCCACTGCCAATCATACGGAGCTTAAAAATAAGGACTTCAAGATCATCTACGGCATGGAAGCCTATATGGTGGATGATATGAAGAACGCCGTGGACTGCGCGGGGGAGCCGGATCCTTCGATACCCCATATGCTTGATGACACCTATTGTGTGTTTGATATAGAGACCACGGGCTTTTCTCCCGTGCATAACCGGATCATCGAGATTGGTGCCGTGATAGTGCAGGACGGAAAGATAGTGGACAGCTTTGACGAGTTTGTAAATCCCGAATGTCCCATACCCTACAGGATCACAAAGCTCACCACCATCACCGACAATATGGTGAAGGATGCGGATACGATAGACAAGGTGCTGCCCAGATTCCTGGAATTTTCCAGGGGGGCCGCCATGGTAGGCCATAATGTCACCTTTGATATCTCCTTCATTGCGGAGAATGCGAAAAGGCTGAACATCCCCTTTGACAGGGTATATGCGGATACACTCATGCTGTCAAGGAGCATGCTGCCGAGGCTCGGGCGCTTCACCCTTGACAGGGTGGCAAAGGAGCTTGGCGTGGTGCTCACCCAGCATCACAGAGCCGTGGATGATGCCACGGCTACCGGCGGCATATGGGTGAAGCTCTGTGAGCTGATGAAGGAGCAGGGGATAAATGAGCTGGCAGAGGTCAGGGAAAAGCTATCGCTTTCCGATGAAGTGATGCAGCATCTTATGCCCTTCCATGTGACGATACTTGCCAAAAACGAGACCGGCAGGGTGAATCTTTACAGGCTTGTATCCATGTCCCATGTGAAGTATTTCGGGGGAACCTATGAGAAGGTTCCGAGGATACCTAAGAGCGAGCTGATAGCTCACCGCGAGGGGCTGATACTCGGAAGCGCCTGCGAAAGAGGAGAGCTTTACAGGGCGCTCATAGATGACAGACCGGAGCAGGAGATAGCGAATATCGTAAGCTTCTATGATTTCCTTGAGGTGCAGCCTGCAGTAAACTATCTGTCCCTTACAGAGCGGGATAACGATATCAATTCGAGAGAGGATATAGAGGAGATAAACCGGAGGATAACGGAGCTCGGAGAGCATTGGGATAAGCCGGTATGCGCCACCGGGGATGTGCATTTCATAGATCCGGAGGACGAGATCTACAGAAGGATAATCAGGCATAAGCCCGACGACAAGAGAAGCGAGGATTCGCCGCCTTTATTCTTAAGGACTACGGATGAGATGCTGGAGGAGTTTCAGTATCTTGGCTCTGATAAGGCAAGGGAGATAGTGATCGACAATACCAATCTCATAGCGGATATGGTGGACCGCATTTTTCCCGTGAGGCCTGACAAATGTCCCCCCGTCATCGAGCATTCCGAGGAGACCTTAAGAGAGATCTGCGTGAAAAGGGCTCATGAGCTCTACGGGGATGTGCTTCCAAAGGTGGTGGAGGAGCGCATGGATACCGAGCTTAAATCCATCATAGGAAACGGTTATTCCGTCATGTATATCATAGCCCAGAAGCTTGTGTGGAAGAGCAATGAGGACGGTTATCTTGTGGGAAGCCGCGGCTCGGTGGGCTCGTCCTTTGCGGCTTATCTTGCGGGTATCACGGAGGTCAATTCCCTGCGTCCGCATTATCTTTGTCCCAAATGCAAGTATTCGGATTTTGATTCGGAAGTAGTGATGAAGTACCACGAGGAAAATACCTGCGGCATAGACCTTCCGGATGCGGTCTGTCCGGAATGCGGCGAGAAGCTCATGAAGATGGGCTTTGACATACCCTTTGAAACCTTCCTCGGCTTCAAGGGTGATAAGGAGCCTGACATAGACCTGAATTTCTCCTCGGACTATCAGTCGAAATCCCATAAATATACCGAGGTCATTTTCGGCGCCGGTCATGCCTTCAGGGCGGGCACCATAGAGACCGTGGCTGACAAGACTGCCTACGGCTATACGAAAAAGTATTATGAGGAGAAGCAGACCAATGTAAGGTCGGCGGAGCTTGACAGGATAGCAAGAGGCTGCACGGGGATACTGAGGACCACCGGCCAGCATCCGGGAGGAGTCATAGTGCTGCCCCACGGTGAGGAGATAGATACCTTCACGCCCATACAGCATCCCGCGGATAAGATGGAAGATCCTACCATAACCACGCATTTTGATTTCCATTCCATAGATCATAACCTGCTGAAGCTTGATAATCTCGGACATCAGGATCCTGAAATGATCAAATTCCTGCAGGATATCACGGGAGTGGATCCGAGGGACATACCCCTGGATGATAAAAAGGTCATGACGCTCTTCAAGGATACCTCGGCTCTCGGCATCACAAGCGCTGACATAGGAGGGACTCCCAACGGCTCAATGGGACTTCCCGAGTTCGGCACTGACAATGCCATTAAGATGGTAATGGATGCAAAGCCTGAAAATTTCACTGACCTTGTCAGGATATCGGGCCTTGCCCACGGCACCGAGGTTTGGTCCCATAATGCGGAGGATCTTATCAAGAGCGGTACCGCCACCCTTTCCACCTGTATCTGCTGCCGTGATGACATCATGCTGTACCTTATAGGAAAGGGGCTGGACAGCCAGGAGTCCTTCAAGATAATGGAGAATGTCAGGAAGGGCAAGGTGGCCGGAGGCAAATGTAAGGAATGGGAGACCTGGAAGCAGGACATGGCGGATCACGGTGTGCCTGACTGGTATATCATATCGTGCCAGACTATCCAGTATATGTTTCCCAAGGCTCATGCGGCGGCCTATGTAATGATGGCCTACAGGATAGCCTGGTTTAAGGTGTATATGCCCCTTGCCTACTACTGCGGCTATTTCTCTGTGAGGGCGGACGGCTTTTCCTATGAGAAATGCTGCCAGGGACCAGCCATGCTCGCTGAGCTCATAGACGAGTACAGAAAGATGGAGAAGAAGCTTCAGGAGGAGAGGAAGAAGCTCAAGGATACCGAGAAGAAGGAGCTCCGCGATATGAGGATAGTACAGGAGATGTATGCCAGAGGCTTTGAATTCTGCAAAATAGATCTGTACAGGGTATCCGCGAGGAAATTTCAGATAGTGGACGGAAAGATAATGCCGGCGCTGTCATCGATCACGGCAATAGGTCCCAAAGCCGCGGATGCCATAATATCAAATATCAATTCCTCCGGATCCGGCGGCCCCTTCCTTTCAAAGGAGGATTTCTGCCAGAGGAGCGGAGCTTCGGCTGCAGTGGCCGACAGGCTTTTGGAGCTTGGGATACTTGATGAGCTTCCCGAGACGAATCAGCTCTCATTTTTTGACCTGTGAGCCTGATTCCTTGACATGCTTCATGGCATATAGGTATTATTTTACGGAATGGTCATTTGAAAGCAATACACCGTTCGGGGCGTTTT
>CACZNY010000385.1 GCA_902782655.1 uncultured Lachnospiraceae bacterium | reverse complement strand
GCATGATCCACATCAAACTTCGCCGGAGACAGCACTATATAGGTGTCCTCGTTGTACCTGAAGATATGGTCATCCGAATAATTCTTCCTGACATAGCCTATAGCCTCCTTCAGCGCCCCCTGCGCTTTTTCCTCACCATATACAGTCTTCACGGATCTGTAATTATCGAGACAGATCACAAGGAAGCCGAATTCCACATTGCTGTTCACAAGCTCCTTCAGGTACTCGATATAGCCGTCCCTGTTGAAAAGCCCCGTCTCCTTGTCTATATAAAGATCCGGATTCTGAAGCGACAGGTACACTATGCACATGGCGAAGCAGGAAAACGCGTTCGTCAGGAGTATCCTCGGGAAAAACAGGCTCTGAAGCACGGCTCCGATGCACAAAAGCACGAGAAGTGAAACTATGCTGTACATATGGAGTCTGGTGATACGGTTCTTATATACTATGACATAAACCACGCCAAGTATCAGATAGATCGCATTAAGGATATAATTCGTGATAGCGGTAGGTCCATGGGTATAGCCCATGACGCGGTCAAAATAATAGATAGCCCCTGTAAAAGGCGTGGATACCGACATTATCACAAGAATAACAAACGGTATGCAATAAACGATGAAAAGAGGCGTCCTGATCACATCCAGCTGGTCAGTGACAGAAAGTATATAGATAAACAGCAGCAGTGTATTAAATGCCAGAGACAGGAAATAGATCACGTTGGCCGTATGAAGTATCTCTATGGGTATCACCCGCCAGTATTCATTGGCGATACCGGACACGATATCCATAGTAGTAGCCAGACACCCTGAGCACATGGCAAAAATGAAGTACCTGTTCTTCTTGGTCGGCAGATGCCTCTTGGCGAAATAGAAAATGAGCAGGACGATCTCAAAGGCGAGCGCCGCTATTTCAAAATCAAAGTTATATTTCATCCCCTATGGTCAGATATCCCGTCCGTGACAGTTCTTGTACTTTTTGCCGCTTCCGCAGGGGCAGGGCTCATTACGCCCTATCTTCCTGCCCTCACGCACGAAGGTATGGCTCTTTTTCTGATCCTTGATAAGCTCCTCCTGCTCCTCCTTTGAATAGATATCATCCCATTGGGGAAGCCCGTAGAGCCAGTCAGCCTTTGCATCCACCATGTTTCTGAATAGCTTCTCCCTGTCAAAGCCCAGGGATACCTCGGTCTCCTCTGTCATCTCCTCTATGTCATTGGGAGTCTTTAAGGAATCATTGATGCCGTCAAGGAATCCGGTCATATACATGATAGTGACACCGTACTTTTCAGCAAGAGACGCGACCGTTCCCCTGACCTCTTCATCAGGGTTCTTTAAGAGCTCGATATAGATCTCCTTTTCCCTGAGGAAATAATCCTGCCACAGCTTCTGAAGCTTGCCCTTATCCTCGGTTGTGCTGTATGCCATGTCACGCCATTCATTTATAAGGCTCATTTTTAACCCCTCCGTTTATTTATAAAATACAGATCAGAGATCATATTGTCTGCATAAAAAACTAACATATTTAATATACCGCAAAAATAAAAAAATGTCATTATCCGTGCAGCGGATATCAGGTTACTGTTCAGTGCCGGGCCACGCGCCTGCCGCGGGTCGCCTGACAGCCGGCGGCTGTTGGTTTTGCACCGACATCAGCCCTCCCCGTCAGCTTTTTTTATACCCCCTATATCAGGCTTTACTGTCATGGAGTAATTCGTGTGATAGATCACATACCCGGGGACGGCTCCCGCAGGCTTTTTCACGTTCTTTACCGTGGTATAGTCGATATCCACCTTTCCCTGATCCCGTCCCGTACTGTAATAAGCCGCTATCCTGCCTGCCTCGTTGAAGCTCGCATCCGGCACCTCCATCGGATCCTGCTTCCCCGTCACCATAAGCACATGGGAGCCGGGGTAGGTCTTCGAATGAAACCACCAGTCATTCCCGTGCCCGGTCTTAAAGGTCAGCTCATCATTCTGGATATTATTCCTTCCCACATAGATATCGTAGCCGTCAGAGGAAACAAAATGCATGGGAAGGCTCTTCGTCCCTGCCTTACGGTTCTTTGAAGGCGAAGAAGCCTTCCTGATATATCCCGTGCGGCGAAGCTCCTCCGATATGAGCTTTAAGTCCTCCTCGCTCTCAGCCGTTTCAAAGGACGCCTCCACGCTCTTCAGGTACTGAAGCTGCGCCCTGCTCTCCTCTGCCTGCTCCATCGCAGCCTTTCTTGTCCTTTTCAGCTTCTCAAATCTTGCAAAGTATTTATTCGCGTTCTCATGGACGGAGACGGAAGGGTCAAGCGGCACCCTTATCTCCTTCCCGTCATAGAAATTCACTGTATCAAAAAACTCTGAGCCCTCAGGGACACCGTAGCCGTAGGTATTGATAAGCTCGGCATACACCCTGTACTTATCCATCTTATCCGTATCCTTTATCTGCATAAGCTGCAGGTCATACTTTTTCGCCGTCCGCTCTATGGCATTTGACACGATCCTTCGAAGATCGGCTGACTTCTGCCTTATGTGGTTATAGGCATTCCTCTCGGAATAAAACCGCTCTATGACCTCAGAGATGGAATCAAAACGCCGCCTCTCAAGGTCATCATACATGGTAAGCCTTACCGCCGCAAATTCCCTTGGCTTCCCGTTCTCATACACTATCTCCGGCTCGAAATTCCCCTCCTTTAGAGCATCTGTCAGCGCAATGAAATTATCATAAAGCTTCTTAAGATCAGCCTCCGCAAGTGAGGCGGCGCTTTCATTCCCGTCTGTACCGGCCCTGTGGCAGAGCTCGGCTGCGATGACCGGGGAAAAGCCCGTATAGGTGCCGTAAAGCGCCTTGATAACATTCATGGGGCGGCCCAGCACATGGTTCCTGAAGAAATCAAATCCCCGTGCGTCAAAGGGATCAGCCTTATCCTGTGTCATGGGAATGAAATACTTCTCTCCCGGAAGCACGGTGCGCACCGAGCTCATGGAGGGCGGGACCCGCTTTATGGAATCTATGATACTGTCATCCTGATCAGTGAAAATAATATTACTGTACTTGCCCATGAGTTCTACGATGAGCTTCTTCTGCTTCATATCCCCCAGCTCATCCCTGTGCTCTATCTCCATTACTATGATACGCTCGAGTGAGGGCTGGGTTATGGACAGGATGCGGCCTCCCTGCAGATGCTTTCTTAAAAGCATGGTGAAGGCCGGAGCTTGTATGGGCGCCGTAAGGTTCTTCTCCGTAAGACAGATGAAGGGCATGGAAGCGCCGGCCGATATCAGAAGCCTCTTAAGGCCGTATTCCCTTGTCTTCACGGCAATCAGAAGCTCTCCCGCCTCCGGCTCCGAGATCTTCGATATATACCCGTCTTT
>CACZNY010000384.1 GCA_902782655.1 uncultured Lachnospiraceae bacterium | reverse complement strand
AGACCAGCGGAGAGCAGCGGGGAAATGAGGGCTGTCTTTCCGTTCCCGGAAAATACGGGATCGTCACCAGACCGAATTATGCAAAGGTGGTCTACTACGACGAGGATATGAAGCAGCAGGAACTGGAGGGAACGGAACTTATGGCCAGAGCCATCTGTCATGAGCTGGACCATCTGGAAGGCAGGCTCTATGTTGATATGGCAGAAGACGGTTTACATAATGTAGAAGAGATGGAAGCTGCTGACCAGGATGGGGACAGTGAAGAATGAGAGTGGTCTTTATGGGGACACCGGATTTTGCTTCCGCTGCCCTTGAAAAACTGATAGAAGCCGGGGAAGATGTCACCATGGCGGTGACACAGCCTGACAGGGAGAGAGGACGGGGAAAGGAGATCTCCGGATCCCCGGTTAAAAAGTGCGCTCTGGAGCATGGCATAGAAGTCTTTCAGCCGGAAAAGCTTAAGGAGGAAGCCGCGGTTTCCCGTATCAGGGAGGAGAAGCCGGACATCATTGTAGTTGCGGCATTCGGCCAGATCCTTTCGAAGGAGGTGCTGGAAATACCGGAGTACGGATGTATCAATATCCACGCTTCTCTTCTTCCGGAATACAGAGGGGCTGCTCCCATACAGCAGAGCATATTGGATGGGAGAAAAGAAACAGGCGTTACTATAATGAGGATGGATGAAGGCCTGGATACGGGGGATATTCTTTTACAGCGGAGCATCCCTATTGCAGATGATGAAACGGGGGGGAGTCTTTTTGACAAACTCTCGGATCTGGGAGCCTCCCTTGTGGTGGAAGCTCTTCCTCTCATCAGGGACGGAAAGCTGACAGCCCTTAAGCAGGATGGGGAAAGATCCTCCTATGCCGGAATGCTGAAAAAAGATAGCGGACGTTTGGATTTCTCCCTGGAGGCGGAATATTTAGAGCGTCTTATCAGGGCCATGGATCCCTGGCCCAGTGCCTATACTTTTTTGGGAAAAAAGACCCTGAAAATATGGAAAGCATCCGTTACAAAGGACGATATTACACCAGATATTAAAAATAATGGAGAAATAACAAGTATTACAAAATCAGGTTTTACCGTTAAGTGCGGTAAAGGCTCACTTGTTATCGAAGAATTGCAGCTGGAGGGGAAGAAAAGGATGAAATGTCATGACTTTCTACTGGGAAATTCGATAAAAACAGGTGAGATTTTAGGAAGATGACATCTCTGTCATCCGAAAATGAAAGGAGTATCGTAACATGTATTATCCAATGGGCTTATATTCCCTTACATACAATGGGACATATATTCTTGTAATAATAGGTGCTATTTTATCCCTTGCAGCATCTGCCCATGTTAAGTCCACCTTCAGGAAATATTCACAGGTGAGATCGGGCAGCGGGATAACCGGGGCGGAGGCAGCGGAGGAGATCCTGAGAAGAAATACTATAAGTGATGTCCGGGTGCAGCATATCGGCGGAGAGCTTACGGATCACTACAATCCCTCTTCGAAGACAGTGAATCTTTCCGATTCCGTATACGGTTCCTTCTCTGTGGCTGCTATCGGTGTGGCTGCCCATGAGTGCGGGCATGTGATGCAGCATGCTGACGGGTATGTTCCTCTCAGCATAAGATCGGCCCTTGTGCCTGCGGCTAATTTCGGTTCCAAGCTGGGACTGCCCATTATCATGATAGGTTTGTTTATGGGAAGGATGGGCCAGACTTTTATCTCCGTAGGAATATGGATGTTCTCACTTGCTGTATTATTCCAGCTCGTCACTCTTCCGGTGGAGTTCAATGCCAGCCACAGGGCTCTTGTTCAGCTTGAAAATGACGGCATTCTTTCCCAGGATGAGCTTGTATGCACGAAAAAGGTTCTTTCGGCGGCTGCCCTTACCTATGTGGCGGCTGCGGCTACATCCATATTACAGTTGTTGAGGCTGATATTACTGTTCGGAGGAAACCGTCGGCGTGACTGACAAGGGAAACGATCTCCGGCTCTATGTTCTGGAGATACTTATTAAACAGGAAAAAACAGAAGAGAAGCTAAACCTTCTGATAAAGGATGTTCTTGAAGACCACAGACTTAAGGTTGAGGACAGGGCCTTTATCAAGAAACTCTCTGAGGGAACAGTGGAGCGGCGGATCACATTGGATCATGTGATCGACCGCTTTTCCAATGTTAAGAGCTCTAAATTAAAGCCTGTGATCAGGAATATACTGAGGATGGGCATATATCAGATACTCTTTCTGGATTCCGTCCCCGCTCATGCGGCGATAAATGAGGCGGTGAAGCTCACCAGGAAAAAACATATGGGCACCCTGTCCGGCTTTGTGAACGCCGTACTCCGGAGTGTGGAAAGAGAAGGCTTTAAGCCGGAGGATATAAAAGAAGCGGATATAAGGTATTCCTGTCCCCGCTGGATATATGAGAAGTTCAGAGAGGATTTCGGTGAGGAAAGGGCTGTGGGGATACTGGAAAACTCCCTAAAGAGACAGCCGGTTTACATAAGAACAAACACCGTCAGGGTAAGTCCTAAGGAACTAATGTCTCTCCTTAGGGAAAAGGGGATTATGCTGAAGCCTGCGAAAAACAGGGATTACGCCTTTTCCATTGAGGAATACGGCGATATGACTGTCCTTCCGGAGTTTAAGAGGGGACTTTTCTCCGTACAGGATATAAGTTCCATGTCCATAGGTGACGAGATAAGGAGTATAGTGCGGGAATGGAAGCCTTCTTCTTTCAGGATACTTGATCTCTGCGCTTCTCCCGGAGGAAAGAGCTGTCATGCTGCGGAGATCCTGCTTTCCTACATAATGGAGAGAGAGGATAAGATCCTTAAGATCCCGGACTTTTCCGTGGAATCCAGGGATATTTCGGAGAAGAAACGCCTCCTTATCGAGGAAAACCGGGAGAGACTGGGACTTGGAATAATAAGGACTGCCGTCCGGGACGCTGCGGCAGAGGATATTCTTCCTGAGGAAAGGGAGGCCTATGACCTTATCATAGCGGATCTCCCCTGTTCCGGCCTCGGAGTCATGGGCCGGAAAAATGACCTTAAATACAGGGTCAGACCGGAAGACCTTGAGTCCTTAAGGGAACTGCAGCGAAAGATGCTTGTTAATGCAGCTAAGATGCTGAAGAGCAGGGGAACTCTTATCTTCTCCGTATGCACCGTGGACAGGGAAGAGACTGTGGATCAGGATCTGTGGATAAGAGACAGCCTCGGGTTCGAAAAGATCAGGGATAAGCTGGTGCTTCCCGGAGAAGAGGAGTCAGACGGCTTCTACTACGGAGTATATTTACATAAGTTGTAAACAGATAAATTTTTTACATAATAATATTATGTAAACATATACAGGATATAGGTTAACATAACATAAAAACGCCGCCGGAGTAAGGTTAACATAAAATCGGATTGACATAACTATTGACACACAAAATGTTGGGTTAACATAAATATGACAGATATCAAATCCTTAAACAGAGCAGAACTGACAGAGTTCATACTGGAAAAAGGGGAGAAAAAATACCGTTCGGACCAGCTTTTTTCCTGGATGCACCGCGCTCTTGCCGACAGTCCGGAGAAGATGAGCAATATCCCCGGATCCCTTAAGCGTATCATCAGAGAGGAAACGGAATATACCTCGTTACGGGCTGTGGATGTCCAGACATCGAAGGAAGACGGTACACAGAAGTTCCTTTTTGCCCTGGGTGACGGGAACGTCATCGAATCAGTCCTTATGAGGTACAGGGACTGGGACAGTGTATGCATATCCTCCCAGGTGGGCTGCGGAATGGGCTGCCGCTTCTGCGCCTCCACTCTTGACGGCTGCGTAAGGAGCCTTAAACCCTCGGAAATGCTTGACCAGGTTTATTCCATCATAAGGATAACGGGGAGGAGCATTTCAAATATCGTCATCATGGGAAGTGGGGAGCCTCTGGCTAATTATGACAGCCTTTTAAGATTCATCGAGATCATAAACGACGAAAAAGGCCTTAATATCGGAGAGCGGCATATCACGGTCAGTACCTGCGGCCTGGTGCCGGAGATCAGAAGGCTTGCGGATGAAAAACTTAAGATAGGCCTGGCCATATCCCTTCATGCTCCCAATGATAAAAAGCGGAAGGAACTTATGCCTGTCGCCGAGAGATACTCCATAGAAGAGCTGATGGATGCCGTGAGATACTATTTTGACAGGACCGGAAGAAGGATAACCTTTGAATACGCCCTTACAAAGGGATTTAATGATCTGAATGAGGATGCTTTGGAACTGTCCTCTCTTTTACGGGGCTTAAACTGCCATGTGAACCTGATCCCGGTAAACCCCGTGAGGGAGCGCGGACTTAAGCCCAGTACGGACAGGGCGGTGGAGGCCTTCAAAACTAAACTTGAAAAAAACGGAATAAATGTTACTATTAGGAGAGAAATGGGCAGAGATATAGACGGTGCCTGCGGACAACTGAGGCGGAAGCACCTGGAGGATGTTTTAAATGTTTAAGACCTTTTCCGCTACTGACGTGGGCAGAAAGCGACAGATCAATCAGGATTATGTTTTCTCATCGGAGAATCCGGTGGGAAATCTTCCCAATTTATTTATAGTGGCAGACGGCATGGGTGGTCATGCCGCCGGTGACTATGCTTCTTCTTTTACGACCCGTTATGTGGTTGACTGCGTAAAGGAGTCGGGTCTCACTTCCCCTATCAAGATATTGAGAGATGCCATAGAGAAGGCAAATGTGGCCCTGATAAAGGAGGCCGGAAAAAAGCCTGAATATGAGGGTATGGGTACCACCATAGTGGCAGCCACCATAGCAGATGACTACATCTATGTGGCAAATGTGGGGGACAGCAGGCTGTATCTGGTGAATGAGGATATTGTTCAGATAACCAGAGACCATTCCCTTGTGGAAGAAATGGTAATGGCCGGAAGGATCGACAAGGAGGAAGCCAGGGTTCATCCCGATAAAAATATAATAACACGTGCAATCGGAGCGGCCACTGATCTTAAGATCGACTTTTTTGACATGCATCTTAAGGAAGGGGACCGGATACTGATGTGTACTGACGGGCTTTCGAATATGGTGGAGGATCAGGACATACGCATGATCATCGATGGAGAGAGTGACGTTGCCGGAATGGTATACGCCCTTATCAAGGCTGCCAATGAGAACGGAGGCAGGGATAATATAGGCGTTATCGTCATCGAACCGTATGCGGAGGCCGGGGTGTAAATTATGTTGAGAGAAGGAATGCTCTTAGGAGAGCGCTATGAGATAATAAGCAAGATCGGTGCAGGCGGGATGAGTGACGTCTATAAGGCGAAGGATCACCGGCTGGATCGT
>CACZNY010000383.1 GCA_902782655.1 uncultured Lachnospiraceae bacterium | reverse complement strand
TGCGTGGCATATGTGAGAAAGGAGAAAAAATGGAATACAGAAAACTTGGCAGGACATCATCTCAGAGAAAAGCGCTTCTCAGAAATCAGGTGACAGCCCTTATATTAAACGAAAAGATAGTCACCACTCAGGCACGAGCCGAGGAAGTGCAGAAGATCGTTGAACGGCTCATCACACTTGCCGTTAAGGAAAAGGATAATTTTGAGACTGTTACGGTCAAGGCAAAGGTAGCCCGCAAGGATAAGGACGGTAAGCGTATCAAGGAAGAGAAGGATGGTAAGAAGGTTACTGTCTACGATGAGGTCGAGAAGGAGATAAAGAAGGATAAACCCTCAAGACTGTGTGCACGTCGTAAGATGCTGAAGGTTCTTTATCCGGTGACAGAGGTCCCTGCAGAGGGAGCTCAGAGGAAGAATAAAACCAAAAAGGTTGATCTTCCTGCAAAGCTTTTTGATGAGATAGCTCCGAAATATGTGGATCGTAAGGGCGGATACACAAGGATCATCAAGATAGGACCGCGCCGCGGAGACGCAGCAATGCAGGTTCTTATTGAGCTGGTCTGAGAAAGGAACTGTCAGAAATACAGACAAATCATATGTACCCCGTGGCGCAGCTGCGGGGTATTTGGCTATTTGCCTGATTTTGTGAAATATTGTATTGTAGACGAAAAGTAAAGCGGAAATACAATGAGCCATGGCTATAGTAGAGACAAGCAAACTGAGTTTTGATTATATCCGCCGTGATGAGGAGGGAAATGTTTCCTCTATAAACAGGGCGCTGAATAATGTGGAGCTTTCCGTAGAGAAGGGAGAGTTCATTGCGATCCTTGGCGGGAACGGATCCGGTAAGTCTACGCTTGCAAAGCATATCAATGCGATTCTCTATCCGACAGAGGGCTATGTTCTTGTGGATGGCAAAAGTACCATGGATGAAGCCAATACGCTTGCCATAAGACAGAAGGCAGGGATGATATTTCAGAATCCGGATAACCAGATAATAGGCTCCATAGTAGAGGAAGATGTAGGCTTCGGTCCGGAAAATATGGGTATGCCTACTGAGAATATATGGGAGCGTGTAGAGGAAGCGCTGAAGATACTGGGAATGTGGGAGTACAGGAAGCACTCTCCCATGCACCTTTCCGGCGGACAGAAACAGAGAGTAGCCATAGCGGGAGTGGTCGCAATGCATCCGGAATGTATAATAATGGATGAGCCTACAGCAATGCTTGATCCTGCAGGGCGTAAGGATGTGATAAGGGCTGCCAGGGCACTCAATGACGTGGAGAAGGTCACTATCATACTCATTACCCACTACATGGAAGAGGTTGTTTATGCAAACCGTGTTTTTGTCATGCAGAACGGAGAAATAAAAATGACAGGAACACCGAAGGAGATCTTTTCCAGAGTGGAAGAGCTGGAGGAATTGAGGCTTAACGTGCCGCAGGCTACAAGGCTTGCCTATGAACTAAAGAAAAGGGGGCTGTCACGGCTTCCGGATGGCATACTTACAGATAAGGAGCTTATTACAGAGCTATGTCGATCATACTCGACCATGTGAACTATGTATACAGTAAGGGAACAAATGATGAGATAAAGGCTCTGGATGATGTATCCTTTGAGATCAGGGATGGTGATTTCCTTGGCCTCATAGGGCATACCGGATCCGGAAAATCCACTCTTGTACAGCATTTGGATGGTCTTCTTAAGGCCTCGTCGGGTCATATCTATTACAACGGTGAGGATATCTATGATGACGGATATGATATGAGAGCCTTAAGGGGGAGGATCGGACTGGTCTTCCAATACCCCGAGCATCAGCTGTTTGAGGAGGATGTATTCAAGGATGTCTGCTTCGGTCCCAGAAACCTCGGAATGTCGGAAAAAGATACGGAGCTGGCGGCTTACAGTGCCCTGCGATCCGTGAAGCTGCCGGACGATCTGTATTTTGCTTCTCCTTTTGAGCTTTCAGGAGGTCAGAAGAGGAGGGTGGCCATTGCCGGTGTTCTTGCCATGAAACCGGAGGTTATTGTTCTGGATGAGCCCACGGCAGGACTGGATCCTGAGGGACGGGATGAGATACTTGATCTGGTAAAGGAGCTTCATGACGGACAGGGAATAACGGTGGTGCTGGTTTCACATTCCATGGAAGATGTAGCCAACTATGCGGATCATATTATCGTGATGGAAAAGGGCAGGGTATATATGGATGGCGCTCCGAAGGAAATCTTTTCACATGTCAGCGAGCTTGAAAGCGTAGGACTGGCAGCACCCGGAGTGACCTATATAATGCATGAGCTGCATAAAAGAGGATTTGACGTCGATACCACTGCTACCACGATAGATGAAGCGGTTGATTCCATAATAGGAGCTGTCTGGAATGTTTAGGGAGATGACTCTCGGACAATATTATCAGACGGAATCGAGACTCCACAGGCTTGATCCCAGAGTGAAGCTTATGGGAACGCTTATATTCATCATATCGCTTTTTATAATGCCAAAGGTGGCATCTTACGTGATCGCGACAGTTTTTCTCATATGCCTGATAAAGCTTTCCAGAGTGCCTTTTGGCTATATGATAAGGGGGATGAAGACGATAGCTCTTATCATGATGATAACCGTGGTATTCAATCTTTTCCTTACACCGGGGGAGCCTCTGATCCGCTTCCTTTCACTGACTATAACAAGAGAGGGGCTTAGAAATGCTCTTTTTACAGCGGTTCGGCTTACTTATCTGATACTGGGATCAACTCTCATGACCCTTACGACGACACCGAATGACCTTACTGACGGTCTGGAAAAAGGGCTTGGATTCATGAAGCTGTTTAAGCTGCCGGTACATGAGATTGCCATGATGATGTCAATAGCTCTTAGATTCATACCCATACTTTTGGAGGAAACGGATAAGATAATGAAGGCTCAGCAGGCAAGAGGTGCGGATTTTGAAAGCGGCGGACTGATAAAAAGATCCCGGGCACTGGTTCCTCTGCTGGTTCCTCTTTTCGTGTCAGCTTTCCGAAGGGCGAATGATCTGGCACTTGCCATGGAGGCCAGGTGCTATCACGGCGGAGAGGGGAGGACAAAGATGAAGCCGCTGGAATATAAGCCATGGGATATCCGGGCCTATATTATCCTCTTCTGCTATCTGGCTCTTGTAATACTGGCAGGGATAGTGTCACCGGTATAATGGTAGCACTGTGGGTTGCTTATAAATATAACAGAAAGCTTACAGAGACTGTACCCGTGGGGGTATACCTCTTTATTCTGCTTTCATATCTTCTGGCTGTCTCCGGACATATCAGCCACATTACCGGGCTTCTCCTTTTGTTCGAGGCCGCCGGGCTTTTATTGACAGCATATCAGCTTGCATTAAGGAAGAGGGAATTTATAATGCCCTTTAAGGATCCCGGAAATGCGGTGTTTGCAGTAATGCTGGTAATAATGTGGGTTTTAAGCCTCCATATGAGAGTTACTAATTTTGATGACTTTCACTCCTGGGCGATAACGCCGAAGGATATGTTCTATGTGAACGGTCTTCCAACCGGCGGGATGGCGAGCACATTTTACAGGGATTATTTTCCGACAGTTTATGTTATAGATTTTCTTGCGCTCAGGCTGATCGGGGAATACAGGGAAAGCATTATGTTTTTTGTGCTTTGGAC
>CACZNY010000382.1 GCA_902782655.1 uncultured Lachnospiraceae bacterium | reverse complement strand
GGGGGGTGATATACGCGCTCGCAAATTTAAGAAAAGATGATTTCGCTTACATACTCGTTAACAGACTAATAATTTTTAGGAGGACAAACAAATGGGAGCATATCATGATAACAACAGGGATTCATGGTTTTCATCTTTTTATTACACTGACTGGACGGGCAAGAAAAAAAAGAAACTCAAGAGAGGATTTCCGACAAAGGAGTCAGCCCTGAAATATGAAAGAGAATTCCTGGAGAAATGCGGAAAGAAATCATCCATGAAGTTCGGAGGGCTGGTGAAGCTGTATCTTGAGGATATGAAGGAAAGGGTTAAGCCGGGTACCTTCACTAATAAGAATAGCATTGTCTATGGCAAAATCCTGCCGTATTTCGAGAATATGAACGTTGACAGTATAACACCCGGCGATATACGCAGGTGGCAGCAGGATATCATGAAAAGAGGCTTTGCAGATACATATCTGAGGACAATACACGCACAGCTTTCAGCTATCTTTAACTATGCCGTACGATACTATGATCTTCCCCGCAACCCCTGTGTACAGGCCGGAAGCATGGGCAAAGGCTACGCTTCGGAAATGGAGATCTGGACAGTCGAAGAGTTCGACCTCTTCCAGACTGCCATGAAAAACAGACCCGTATCCGGTCTGGCCTTCTCTATCCTTTTCTGGACCGGCATGAGGATCGGCGAAATGCTTGCACTCACTGTAGCAGATGTGAATATTGCGAATTGCACGATCAGGATAAACAAATCTCTCACGCATATCCATGGATATGATATCATTTCCGAACCAAAGACTCCAAGAAGCAGACGGATGATACTGATACCGGCTGAACTGGCAGCAGAGCTTGGCAGGTATATTGCCGAAACGCCTGATATGACACCGGATACAAGGCTGATCCCATTATCAAAGAACCTTCTTGACAGAGAGATCCATCGTGGAGCAAGAAAAGCCGGGATCAAGGATATCCATGTCCACTGCCTAAGACACAGCCATACAGCATTGATCGCTGCACTCGGGGCTTCCCCTGTAGAAGCCGCTGAAAGGCTCGGGCATGAAAATGTCCAGACCACACTGAACATATATTCTCATGTACTGCCCGGCAGACAAAAAGCCATTTCCGATGAGCTGGGCAGACTCTACAGAAAAACCCAGCATCCTGAAGCCGAGTAAGGAAACCGGACGGCAGCACACCAAGCTCGAAAAGGTCTCCTCTACACTACGGCCGCCGCTTGACAAACAAAACGATGCCGGACGCACATAGCGCATCTAAGCGGCATCCAAAATATGCCAAAGGGCATATAGGACATTGGCTGTTTAGCGCCCTCGCTAAGATTTCAAAGCAACTCAGAGGGGGGATTGTCTTCATCTGACAATCCCCCAAAATCAGACCAGGCTCTGCCAAAGGCAAAGGCGTGTCCTGCCGAACGCGGGACTTCTTAACGAAATCCTGATTTTTTCATAGGAATATGCTATTTGGGAAAAATGTGGTAGAATAGGCTCTGATTTTAAAATATGGTTTCAAAACCGAATATAAGAGGTTGATTTTATGCGTAAAACTTTACTTACAGTTATAACAGTGCTTTTATCCCTGCTGATCAGCCCCATTGCCTATGCAGAGGATCTTCCGGTATCCGTAAACAGGATCTCCTTCAAGGACAGGGCTGCATTCGAGGAACCGGCGGAGGCTGCTCTCTCCTGTCAGGAGCCCGAGTCAGACCTGCCTGACAATGACGGTTCGGCAGAGAACGACATAGGATCTGCGGAAGATGTCTATACTAATCCGGCCATGGACGAATACTATTCCACGGACGATATCGCTTATGATCCCACAGGTGATGAGCTTTATTCTCTGATACCTCAGGACAGGAAGCGTCCATCAGGATTTACCGCCGATATGTGGAAGGAGCTTCGCCTTATCAACGCCCAGCGTCATAAGGCGGGGGAAGAACCTTTGGCAGGTCTCAATGAGCTCCAGAAAATTGCCGCTGTAAGAGCAGGTGAGATAAAGAAGCTTTTTTCACACACAAGACCTGACGGCTCAGATTGCTTCAGCGCATTCAATATCCCCTACATGGTTGCCGGTGAAAACATCGCAATAGGCTATTCTTCCGTAGCTGATGCCATGGATGCCTGGATGCACAGTCCGGGGCACAAGGCAAATATTCTGTATCACGATTTTACCCATGTCGGGATAGGTATCAATGGAAAACATTATTCACAGAATTTTGCAACCCCATGGGATACAAGCTGTTCCATCTTCATACGCCCGGATCAGAGGATAATAAAAAAGAAGGGAAAGATATCATCTCTGGGGATAGTCGTCATGTTAAAGGACGGCTATGGGTATTCCTATCTTCCGCTCGAAGATTATATGTGCACTGGATACGATAACACTACCGAGGGGCTTTATGATGTCACGATATCGATCCGCGGATGTACGGCCACCTTCCCGCTGATAGTCAGCGCCAACGGGAAGAATATTACAATAGATGAGCTTCCCGAAACTGATCCGGACAAAGATGCATATACAGCGGTCATGGCTACAGGGCAGACTCTTTCACCGGAATCCTATATTTCCCCGTCCATAAATGCCGCAAAATACAGCATTACAATGGGCAAACAAAACATAACCTTTTCCAAAAAGGCGAAAATAACGGCCAGGAAAGCAGGCTATGCCATTATCACGGTATACGAGAAGGAGAATTATATCTACAGGGCAGCATCCCGGTATCTTATCAAGATAGAAAACCCCAAATTCAAGGTAAAAAGTCTTTCCCTGAATGCAGGTGATACAGAGAATATCATGTCATATTTAGGCGGAACCGAAGAATTGGAACCGTCCTCCTTCACCTCTTCCAGACCTGCTGTAGCGACAGTAGATCCTGAGACTGGGGTCATTACCGGCATAAAAAAGGGAACTGCCAAGATCACTGTATTATTCGACAACGGGGAAAAGACAGTCAAAAGGTCCATCACTGTAAAGGTGAAGAACTAAAATCCTTCCCCGAAAGCAAAAGCCATCTATATATACCTTATAAGCCGTTATGCCGTGGCATAACGGCTTATTTATATCATGTGCTAATGTGATAAGCCCCTTAAAGCAAAGCCCGCCCAGGCTTTCAGACGCAGCTGTAAAAAACAGACAATCGAGTTGTTCAAGTTAGCTGTTGACAGATCCTTAGTATCAAACGAGTATCACGTCTTAGTATCATTTAGTATCACGCCCCCCTTCCTTTCATAGATAAATTAAGGCATTCTGCACATGATGATTAAGGCTCTTATCATACTATCTCTGAAAACGGCTTAAAATCAGTATCATTTTAGTATCACAGATCTGTTTTTATCACTTGTAAGGTGCATTATTACTGCGTTTCTCCTCGTATTGCACTCATTCATGACCATTTGTTCGAGTGCCCGCAAACCCGCATAAACACTGGGATTGGCCACCCAAGGCAACGCGGAAGGCGCACAAACACT
>CACZNY010000381.1 GCA_902782655.1 uncultured Lachnospiraceae bacterium | reverse complement strand
TGTAATTCCGTCGCAAGACTGGATCATGCCGATGCCTCAAACGGCACTCTTTTCAACATGAAGATACATCCTACGGCAATGAACACTGAGAAGGATCTGGAGGATTTTGTTTCCCTTGTACGCGGTTTCTTTGACCAGAAGGGTATGCATATGCAGTTTAATGTAGTTGATCGCGAGACCCTGATAGATGCGCAAAAGCATCCGGAGAAATACGCAGGGCTTGTAGTAAGGGTCGCCGGGTATTCCGCACTCTTTACGACACTCTCAAAATCCCTGCAGGATGATATAATCAGGCGTACTGAGCAGGGACTTCACAGATAGAGCGAAAAGTATGGAAGATTACAGCTATTTGAATGTAAAAGGCAGGATATTTGATATACAGAGGTATTCGATCCACGATGGCATCGGGATACGTACTATTGTGTTTCTCAAGGGCTGCGCGCTGCGGTGCCGCTGGTGCTGCAATCCGGAATCGCAGAGCTTTGACATTGAGACTATGATGATAAGCGGCAAGCCCAGAGTATACGGAAGAGATGTGACCGTAAGAGAGGTCATGCAGACCGTGAGACGGGATATGCCGTATTACAGCCGCTCGGACGGCGGATTGACACTATCGGGGGGAGAGAGTCTGCTGCAGCCTGAGTTTGCGGAGGCGCTGCTCAAGGCCGGCAAGGCTCTCGGTGTCAATACCGCTCTTGAAAGTATGGGCTTTGCAAAGTATGAGACGATAGAGGGGATACTTCCTTATCTTGATACATACCTTATGGATATCAAGCATATGGATCCCCTGAAGCATCAGCAGTGGTGCGGAAGGGAAAATACCCTTATGGTTGAGAATGCAAAAAGGATTGCCGCAAGCGGAATGACGCATCTGATAATCAGGGTTCCGGTGGTGCCCGGATTCAATGATACGGAAAAGGAGCTTCTTGATATAGCCCGTTTCGCCGATTCACTGCCGGGTGTGGATGAGATAGATATCCTGCCGTACCACAATTTCGGGGAGGGAAAATACACGGGACTCGGAAGGGATTATCCCATGGGAAATGCGGCCAGACCATCAGAAGAAAAGATGCAGGGCTTTAAGGCAGCTATAGAGCGGATAACCGGGCTTTACTGCCAGATAGGCGGCTGATGATGAATCCGGTGATAGAGGTGATACCCCACTGCGAGGGCGGTGATGGGCAGGCGACCTTCAGACATCTTAAGGGTGCATGTGAGATGCCCGATTCCTGTAAGCTCTATGCGGAGATAACGGTTTATCCCGGCTCTTCCATAGGGTGGCATGAGCATCACGGCGACAGTGAGATCTACTATGTGCTGTCGGGGACAGCGGAATATAATGATAATGGCCGGATGCGAAGGGTTTATCCGGGAGAAATGACATTTACCACTGACGGAATGGGGCATGAGATAAAACCTTACGGCAAGGAGCCACTGGTTTTTATGGCGTTGATAATAAGATCATAAAGGAGGCGGAAATGATAAAGACATTTAAGATGAAGCTGTATCCCGGACAGGAGAAGGAATACGAAAAAAGGCATAATGAGCTTTGGCCGGAGATGGTCGATATGATCCATGAGCATGGGGGGAGGAATTATACCATCTGCCTTGACAAGGAGACCCTTACGCTTTTCGGATATATCGAGATCGAGGATGAGGAGCTTTGGGCTAAGGGAGCCGATACTGCCATCAACAGAAAATGGTGGGATTTCATGGCAGACATAATGGAGACAAATCCGGATAACAGCCCGGTGAGCATAGACCTTCCTGTATTATTTCATTTGGATTGATAAAGGGGGATACGGATCTCTACATCGGTGCCTTCCCCGGGAACTGAGCTGTAGCTCAGACCGTAGGCATCACCGAAAAGGCTCTTTAATCTGCGATGGGTATTGAACACTGCTATGTTCGTGCCCGTCGCTTTTTTATTTTCTCCCGAAAGGACAGTGGCCAGAGTCTCTTCATCCATTCCTACACCGTTATCTGAGATAAGGATCACTGCATCCCCGGAATCCTCCCAGCCGGCGACTACTATGGTGCCTTCCTGTGATTCCTTTTCAAGGATACCGTGAAGTATTGAGTTCTCCACTATGGGCTGAAGGGTCAGCTTGGGAAGCCTTACGGAAAGCAGCTCATCAGGGATGTCTACGGTAAGCGTGATCCTTTCCTCAAAACGCATATTCTGAAGCTCCACATAAAGTTTTATATGGTCAAGCTCTGAGCGCAGGTCTGTTATGGGATCCTTGCGGCTTAAGGTAAGCTTGTAAAAGCTGGATAGAGCCTGTATCGCCCTTGTGACCTCCTCCTGCTCGCCGGACTGGGAAAGCCAGTTGATCATGTCCATGGTGTTGTACAGGAAATGGGGGTTGATCTGAGCCTGCAGCGCGCTTATCTCCAAAGTCCTGAGCTCTTCTGCCGTTTCCTGCTGCCGCTTCAGAAGAAGGTTCTGTCTTGTAGCCATGTAATTATAGGAATCCGTGAGCTCTCCTATCTCATCGTGGGTTACAGGATCGGGCAGGCTTACGGGAGGATGGGAGCGGGCTTCACGCATTCTGTCTATTATGGCAAAAAGACGCAGATTGATGGATCTCGAAAGAAAAAGGGCTATCAGAAAAGCGATGACCAGAGTGATAAGGTAGACCAGCGCAAAATATCTGATGAACACAACGCCACTGTGCGTGACATAGGAGGATGGCATGACGCTTGCCATATACCAGTCTGTATTTCCCAGACTGAAGCCTGCGGCATAGACCTCCTGATCCAGGACTACTCTTGAGTTATAACCTTCACCTGAGGAAGCTATATTCCTTACAGTGCCGTAATCCATATGAAAGGCTCCGGCAAGAGCCTCGTCTGAGCTTGCGACGATGGAATCCCTCTCGTTGATTATATAGGCCACGCCCTGATTCAGTGTTATATTCTGCTTCAGGATCCTGGAGAGATCCTCTGATGAGAAATATATGGCAAGATAGGAGGGAGAAGCATAGGAGGCTTTGGATGTAGGATACAGCTTCTCTATATATGCAAGCGAGCCATAATCAGCTATTTCCCCGTGGGACAGATAGAATGAAGGACAGTAAAGCTCCGTTCTGGCGGAGGAAGTCATTATGCCATGCCAATAGGTGCCTCTGGACTCTGCCTCGGGAAGAAAGAAATCCTCAAGCAGCCAGTTATGGTACAGCTCATCGGGGACGTGATCGGTATATATGTGGATCGATGTGATGATCGTGCCGTCCACATCTGAATTTATCTGTGTGCTCAGGTCGCTTAAAGCGCCGTTGTTACGTACCAGAGCCTGTTTTTCATCCTCTGAGACAGAGTCTGTGCAAAGCTGCCTTATAAAGGTGTTGCTTCGGATCGCGGAGGAGACGGCGGAGATCGGAAGAAGCTGTGCCTCCAGAGCCTCGGCGCTCTGCCTGGAGGTGGCAAACTCCTGTCTTACGGAATCGTTTACGATCAGGTCGTAGAGGGAGGAATAAAAGATCGCTATTATAAGAATGGTGGGCAGGATAATGAGAAGAAGGTGCGTAAAGATCAGCTTGGTTCTTATGGAGGCGTCCCTGAATGACTTTATCATCTCTTCTCCGATGCTTTGATGCCGTCAACGGAAAGACTCGTCCTGAATTCCGAGGGTGAAAAATTCGTTATTTTTTTGAATATCTTTCCAAAGTAATTAACGTCATTATATCCGACCTTCGAGGCCACATCCGTGATCTTGTATCTGGGATCCGCAAGCAGCTCCTGAGCCTTTTCTATCCTGTAGCCCGTAATATACTGATTGAGCGTAAGTCCGGTCTCTGTCTTAAAGAGGGTGCAGACATAGGGAGCAGACCTGTTTACATGATCGCTTACGGATTTGATGGAGAGGGATTCATTGCGGTAATTCTGTCTGATGAATTCTTTTATTGCATAGATCATGCTGCTTTCCGTATTGCGGGTAGAAAGACCTGCCATATACTTTCCGGTAAGCTTTTTCAGCTCACCGTGCAGTGAGCTCAGGCTTTCAGCGCTTTCAACTGTATCCCAGATGGAATGTCCGTCCTTAAGGATCATCTCCGACATCTGGGCATGACGCACGGCTTTTTGAAGTATCAGAAAAAGCTGATAGTAAAAATCCTTGACCTGGCTGGGAAGAAGCCTGCAGGGAGGAGAAAACTGTGCGAGTATATCATTAAGCACTGCATCTATACGGGCAGTATCCCCTGATTCGAGGGCTTCCTCATATTCAGGCGACAGATCTTTTATTATGGGCGGGGCGGCCGTCATATCGTCGCTGTTTGACAGGATCGCAACAGGCTCGTGATAAAAAGCTTCCTGAAGCAGGATAACGGCAGCGGCATATGAATCATAGGCATGTCTGATACCCCGGAAGCTGTCGCCTAAGGCGATACAGGAAAGGCCGGTCCCGGAGCAGGCTTTTTGTATTTCGCCGCAAAGCTTCAGCAGAGTCTTCTTCTCGGCTTTATTGCCGTAAAGGAAATAACAAAGACAGTTATTTTCTTTCTCCGTATGAAGCTCTCTGAGCTTTATTCTGGAGGTGAACTCTGAAAGGTCGTCGGGAAATCCTGCGGGGTGAGCCGAAAACTTCAATATCATGCAGGTGAAGTGATCCTCCGCATTCATGCCCTCCGGAAGAGCCGTATCATTGGGGAAATCTGCCGGAGCAGGCTTCGTCAGAAGCTCTGCCAGATGATACTCGTTTTCCTTTTTGGAGGCATTGAGTCCGCGTTTTACATACCCCCTTGCGATGAGCTCCTCTGAGGCTTTTTTGATCGCGTCGGAAACCTCTGCGGTATCCAGAGGCTTTTCCACATAGCTGACAGCCTTCAGGTCTATGGCGGCCTTGAGATACTCCTTGTCGGAATAGCCGCTCATAAAGATAATGGCGGAATCCGGAAGGCACTCCCTGACTCTCCTTGCCATTGTGACTCCGTCCATCCGTGGCATGCGCATGTCGGTAAGGATAATGTCAGGATGCTCCTCCTTTGCAAGCCGTATCCCTTCGCTCCCGTTAGAGGCTTCGATTATCCTTTCAATGCCCAGGCTGTCCCAGTCGATGGAGGATATGAGACCGCTGCGGGTCAGCTTTTCGTCATCTACTATCAGTAAAATCAT
>CACZNY010000380.1 GCA_902782655.1 uncultured Lachnospiraceae bacterium | reverse complement strand
AGCGCCGCCTTCTGGCATCCATTGACCGCCTTAACGGAATTTTGTGTGAATTTGTCTATGTTCATATTCTCACCTCCCATCCATACCTGATAAACGACCCGTCATGATATATCATCAGGGCGGGTCAACATACACTAAACTCAGATCTGAATGCATAATAGCATGTATTGTTAGCACTGTCAAGAGGTGAGTGCTAATCAAATCTTCTTTGTATTCCTTGTGTTAATCACAAGCCATATGGGTTATCGCTTACTTAATATCATGAAAGAGCCTGTCAGCAGCAGGACTTCGAGGATCATAGCGATCCATGGGGTAAGAGTAAAACCTGCGATAATATACCCGACCGCGCATACCGCTGCCACAAGAGTAGCGTATGGAAACTGCGTCTCCACATGCCGGATATGCATGCAGCCTGCGCCTGTAGATGCAAGTATCGTAGTGTCCGATATAGGCGAGCAGTGGTCTCCGTAAACAGAGCCTGCAAGCGTAGCACCCAGTGCCGGTATCAAAAGAAAGCCCGCCCTGTCTGTCTCGCAGATCATGGTAACAATGGGTATAAGCATACCGAAGGTACCCCACGAAGATCCCATAGAGAAGCTCATAAGTGCGGCGACCACAAAGATAATGAACGGAAGGAACTCCATAGGAAGTGTGGAGCTGCTGACAACCCCCGATATAAAGACTCCCGTGCCTATCAGCTGCCGGCATACGCCGCCGAGGCTCCACGACATTATGAGTATCAGCATTGGCGGGACAATACTTCCGATACCGCTGACTATACAATCAACGAACTCCCTCGGTTTCATCAGTCTGCGGGGCAGATATAAAAGCATGGAAGTGACAATCCCGGCAAAGGCTCCCAATGACAGTCCGGCGGCAGGATTGTATCCGATGGCCTCCAAAAAGCCTGTCCCTTCAAAGAAACCACCTACATATGCCATACCGAGGATAGCGCATATTATCAGCACAAGTAACGGGAGTACGAGATCGATCACCGTTCCCCTGGGCATGCTTTCCCCGGCATCTGCATTCTCATCTGCATCATTTATATACAGTTCCTCCTCAGCCCTCTTCATGGGGCCGAAATCCCTTCCCGTAACGGCAATAATAAAAACCATCAGTATCGTCATAAGAGCATAAAAATTATACGGGATCGTAGACAGGAAGATATGGAAACCATCATTATCACTTACCTCGCTTGCGACCGCCACTGCCCAGCTGGATACCGGGGCTATAATACAGACCGGCGCTGCAGTAGCATCAATGATATATGCCAGCTTTTCTCTTGAAACACGCAATCTGTCCATGATCGGACGCATGATCGTGCCGACGGTCAGGCAGTTGAAGCCGTCATCAATAAAGATCAGTATTCCCAGCAAAGATGTGGCAAATGCAGCCGATCTTTTGCTGTGAAGTTTTTTTCCTGCCCATATGCCGTAGGCCTGACTCCCGCCCGACTTCGATATCAGGCTCACCAAAGCCCAGAGAAGCGCCAGGAAAATGATCATATAGGAATTATCCGAAATCCTGGAGCTCATCATATCAAATGTCATTGCCACCGCAGAGACTATCGTTCCGCCCGCAGCGAAGCTGTAAATAAACATACCCGACAAAATGCCCATCAGCAGTGAAGAGTATACTTCCTTTGTAACAAGCGCCAGAGTGATCGCTATTATGGGCGGCAATATCGACAACCATCCTGTCTCGATCATTGTAAATTCCATGTTTCCTGTCTCCTCTGTAAATCTGTACACATACTAATGCTGATTCTATCCCTTGGCGGCAAGCTCCTTCTCCACAAAGGCTTTTACTGCCTCCGCCAGCTCAGCCTCAGATCCGGTAAAGCAATGATCTCCACCCTGTATAGTTACTAAAGAAGCATTCTGATAAAGCCCTGCCGCTTTCTCTGAATATGATATGGAAACCGTCTCATCCCTATCTCCGTGCACTATAAGAACAGGTCCATTATACCCTGTTATCTGCGCTTCCACAAAAATGCTCTGAGCCACCCTGATATAGTCTCCGGACAGCTCCCATTCCTCTGAAACGATTTTATCCGGAATGTGCTTCGCATCAAATCCGGTGCCAAGCATCGAGCCTCTCCTGCAGAGCTCAGGTATCATCCAGGCAGGAGACAACGGTATGACCGCCTTGAAATAATCGGCACACATACCAGCAATCATCATCGTCAGAAGGCCGCCCTGAGAATGACCGCAGATAAACAGCTCCGTCACAAAGCTTTGGGATCTGGCATAATGTACTACAGAAAGTGCATTTGTCAGCCATTTATAAAGCGTATGATCTTTGAACTCACCGTCGCTCCCGCCATGACCATACATCTCTGTGCGCAGAACAAAAACACCTGCGTCATTCAGGGCTTTCTGAACTGCTATGAGATGATCTTCCTCCATGTTCCCCGTAAAACCGTGTATCAGAATGCATAAAGGCCCCTTATCAAGCCTCTCCGGACAGTCGAGCTTTGAATGCAGACGTATCCCGTCGCTGTCAATATAAAACTCTTTCACAGGCGATCCTCCCTCACTTATTCCGATCTTTATTCTGCTGCTCTTCCTCTCTGTAGTTTATCACCACCTGGCTAAACGGCACATTGATCGAATATCTGTCAAACATAAGCTTAAGCTCCCTGTTCACTGCATACTTAACCGGAAGATAATCCTCATTCCTGCAGGTTGTCCTGAACTTAAGAACTACCGCAGAGTCCCCAAGCTCAGCTACTCCACTGTATGTCGGCCCCTCAATCGCACCCGGAATGTGCTTATGTATCTCCGGAAGCTCTTTTTCGATGACTGCTTCGATATCGCACAGCTTATCCCCGTATTCCGTTCCTATCATCGTGTAAACGAAGGTAGGCAGATCTGTCAGATTGATTATCTGATTCATTGAGCTGTTATGGATTATCTTGATATTGTTTTCATCTATGTCCATCACCCGGGTATTGCGTATCCCTATCTCCAATACTCTTCCACGCCATTCCTCTCCGTCCATCCTGATGATGTCTCCCACCTTATAGGATCTTTCAAATATGATGAACAAGCCTGCCAGAACATCAGTGACCAGGCTTTGGGCACCGAAGCCCAGTACGACTGTAATAATACCCGCAGAGGCCAGCAGTGTATCGGTCGGTGCTCCCAGCAGCTTAGCGCAGTAGAATGCCGCCCCTATCACCGCTATATATCTTGCGAAGCTGATCAGCATTCTCACAATGGTCTCGCCACGTGAGTTCATAAGCTTTCCCGTAAGCTCAAGAACCAGCAGCACCAGCGAAACGCCAAAATATATCACGCAGATACTGATCCAGCATGCTGTAATCGAGAAAATGTGGATGCCGGGATTCCAATAGCCATTCAGCAGGCTCAGCAATACGTCATTATTCTTAAACAGCAGATATCTCATAAGGAATATGATGTACACTCCACCTGAGAAGACAAAGAATGACACTGTAAGCAGCCTCAGGATACGATCTGCCGCCTGTTTTTCAACAAGCCTCCTATGCTTCTCATCCTCCCATTTATCTTCCGACACCTCCTGATCGCAGGTCTCCTTTCCACCTATCAAAAGGAGCAGGGCAAAGAAAAAGAGGAGCTGTATTGCTATTCCCGCTATTGAAATAAAAACACCCCTGCTTATACTCTCCATGGTGATCAGACTGACACTCGCAGCCGTAAAGATCAGGTCATCCTTCCAGGCCTTGCCGTACAGCAGCCTCTCTTCACCATCAAACCATGTCCGGACAAAAAAGTCATCCTGTATCATATTATCGGCCAATCCGTAATCCATAACGGAATCTCCGATCATATTCTCTTCCGGATAGTAGATCAGAGTATGTGCATCCCCATCTACTATAAAGGCAAACGCATTATTCCTTCCGCTGAAAGTAGAGGGCAGCGTTTCTACGGAAGTATCACTCAGAGAAGAGCTGAGATAATCCGGCGCAAACAAAAGCTGTACGATCCCGTTAAGCTCATCATTGGCATCAGTTACGATCGCGCCCACATAGCGATAAGGCTCATCAAGATAATCATCATCTATCTTCTGCTGAGCCAGAACCGGCGTACCCGTAAGTACTTTTCTGAATTCATAGGAAAGCTCCCTGGGATTTGACGAGAGCATTAATCCCTGATAGTAAGCATCTGACAGTATCACGACACCCTCCCTGTCATAAAGCAGGACATGCTCCGCCCCAAGATTCTTTGCTATATTCTCGAGGTCCCTTCTGGTTATCTGTTTCTTATTATCAGAGATGAACTTAGCCGCAAGAGTCGTAAGGCTTTCCAGATCCGAATAGTATTCATCACTGGTCTTCTTCTGAATCTCCTCATTACGCCCTAAGGACTGTACAAGAGCATCCGCCTCCTGTTTATTTGATTGTGCCTGCAGATACATGGCATACAGTTCCTGGACATAAAGTGAAATACCTATGGTAAATAATATGGAAATAAGAAGCAATACTGCCATTCTCCTGAAGAGGAACAGACGAAAGGATGCCGTTTTTTTCATCTCATCGGCCTCGTTCCGCTCTCCCATAAGCATCAGGGCATATAGAAGCTGCAGTGACAGCAGTATGAAAACAATGAAAAGCGGTACCGCCGTCACCACGAAAGCATCCGACGTAATCTCCTCGGACGGTATGGCGCAGATCAGGTATTCCTGCTGATCTTCATAATACTTTACTCCGCAATAATAGCTTTTGCCCTGCAGTACAAGTGTATCTCTCAGACCGTCTTTAAGATCAGATACCTTTATCCCCAGTTCGGAAATATCCTCCACTTCAGAATCTTCATCATCGGAAAAGGCGTTGATCCAGCCATCCCTTCCAGCAGAAAAAACAAAGCCGTTTCTTCCCAGCGTGATATGGGGAAGAATGCCCCTCCATGATGTCGACTCGTCCTGCAGCTCTAAAAGCCCGCTCGCATCATCCTCTATTACGACATAGTAACCATCACTGAAACAGGCCGCGCAGAAGGAATGATATATGACATCATCAGATTCATTGTCCTCACCGGAGTCGTCAGAAACCGGTACGGGAAAATACATTATT
>CACZNY010000379.1 GCA_902782655.1 uncultured Lachnospiraceae bacterium | reverse complement strand
GAGAAAAGAAGAGAGGAAAACCTTATCCGGATCTCTATGACCGATGAGATGACAAGGCTCTTTAACCGCAGATGCTATGATGAGGACTTAATGAGCTTCAGGAAGGACGGAATGTCGGAGGATTTCGTGCTTTTCTCCATCGATGTAAACGGGCTGAAGAAGGTAAATGATACCAAAGGGCATGCGGCAGGTGATGAGCTGATCAAGGGGGCTGCAGACTGTCTCGCCTTATCAGTCGGTAATAACGGGAAGGTGTACAGGACAGGAGGCGACGAATTTATGGCCGTCGCCCATACATCCGATCCGGAGGATATACGCCGGAGGATAAAGGAAAGGGCAGAGGAGTGGCACGGGGTCTATACGGATGAGATTACTATGTCGATAGGTTATGCCGCGCACAGTGCCAGACCCGGTGCGTCCATAGACGACCTTGAGCACATGGCGGATGCTGATATGTATGCGGAAAAGGACAGGCACTATAAGGAACGTGGTATTGAAAGAAGGCAGCATTAAGGCGCATTAACGGAAGCATGCTGTACCAAAGGGGGGAAACATGCGAAGAAAAAAATGGACAGGACTGCTGATGGCTATGATCTTTGCGGCATTTGGAATACTTGGCTTTGTCAATATTCCTGCCTATGCGACTGAGGGCCGCGGAACAGTCGTAAGGCCTTCCATCGGCGGACAGCTGTTTGTAGACAGTACCGATCTTGTGGACAGAGCCGGTGAAAAAGTATTTCTTAAGGGGGTAAGCCTTCATGGCCTGACCTGGTTTCCGGAATTCATAAATGAGCAGCTTTTTAAGCAGGTATCGAGGGAGTGGAATGCGAATCTTATCAGGCTTCCTTTGTATACCAATATGTATCTGGAGGATAAAGAGGAGAGCCTTTCTCTTGTGAGAAAGGGGATAGAGGCAGCCATATCCGCAGACATGTATGTGATCGTGGACTGGCATGTGCTCGAAGACAAGGATCCCAATGTGCACAGGAAGGAAGCCGAAGAATTCTTTACGACGATAGCTTCCGAGTATGCGAATGTACCGAATATCATCTATGAGATATGCAATGAGCCAAACGGTGAGACGACCTGGTCCGATGTAAGGGAGTATGCCTATGATATCATTCCCATCATCAGGAAATACAGTTCGGATGCCGTCATTATTGTAGGCACTCCCAACTACTGTAAGGATCTTGCCTCACCTGCGAGGAATCCGTTAAAGGCAGGTAATATCATGTATTCACTGCACTTTTATACGGCAACTCATAAAGAGGACTTAAGACGCGAGTATCAGTCGGAGATCCAGCGTGGACTGCCTATCTTTGTTTCGGAGTGCGGACTGTCTGAAGCGAGCGGTGACGGCGAGGCTGATTACGGATCCGCAGCTTTATGGTTTTCGCTGCTTAAGGATAATAATACGAGCTATGTCGTATGGAATCTGTCGAACAAGAGAGAGACCTCATCCCTGCTCGTGCCGCAGTATGATCCCTCGAGGGCAATGACCGACAAGGATATTACAGGGACAGGCACATGGGTACGTGAGCTTATCCGGGGCAAGGATCCGAGAAACATCCCGGTTCCCGAAAAGAGCGCGGGCGGCCTCCGCATTCCCGAATGGATAACGCATCCTTTGGAGACAGAGGATCTGAACGTTGCAAGGATCTGGCCTCATATGGCGCTTTCAGGGCTCATCCTTCTTGCGCTCTGCGTGGGCATACTGAAGCTGCTGATACATTCAAGGAAAAATAGGGTCTATGACGATATTTTTTCCGGAGAAGAGCTGAAAGCTGCTGACAGCCGGTGGAGGACGCTCCTCTGCAATACAGTCATCCTTCTCACCACCTTTTTTACGATACTTTACCTCGGATGGAGGATCCTTTATTCCATTCCCTTCAAAGCCGGCATCCTGGCTGTTGCGGGAAATATCCTGCTTCTTGTCGTGGAAATATTCGGATTTCTCGAGTCAGTGATCCTGTATCGCAACCTTATGGGAATGAGGGCTCACCCGCTCCCCGGGATCGCGGATGAAGAGTATCCCGATGTTGACATTTTCATAGCGACCTATAATGAGCCGCCCGAGCTTCTGAAAAAGACCATCAACGGCTGCAATCATCTGCAGTATCCTGACAAGAGCAAGGTCCATGTCTGGCTGTGCGATGACAACAGGAGACCGGAGATGAGGGAGCTTGCAGAGGAGATGAAGATAGGATATTTTGACCGTCCCGACAATAAGGGAGCAAAGGCCGGAAACCTTAACCACGCCCTCGGTCTGACAAAGGCTCCATATGTGGTCACCCTTGATGCCGATATGATACCCCGGAGCAATTTCCTGATGAATACCATCCCCTACTTCGTGGATGCAAAAAAGCGCTCAGAGCAGGCCGGCGACGGTAAAAAGATCCGCCTTGGTCTTCTGCAGACGCCGCAGTGCTTCTATACGCCGGACGTTTTCCAGTATGCTCTTTACTCCGAAAAGAACGCTCCGAACGAGCAGGATTTCTTCTACCGCACCATAGAGGTGGCCAAGACATCTTCAAATTCCGTCATATACGGAGGCTCAAATACCATACTTGCAAGAGAAGCGCTTGAGGCCATAGGGGGCTTTTATACCGAGTCCATCACCGAGGACTTCGCCACGGGACTGCTCATAGAGTCAAACGGCTTCGTAAGCCTTGCACTGCCTGAGCCTCTTGCCAGCGGCATGACGCCGCACACCTTTAAGGAGCATATACAGCAGCGGAAGCGCTGGGGACGAGGCGTTATAAGCACGGCAAAGCAGCTTCACATTTTCAGGCGTCCGGGGCTTTCATTCATGCAGAAGCTGAGCTATATGAGCTCGGTCGTATACTGGTATTCTCCGATAAAGAATCTCATATATATCATTTCACCGCTGCTTTTTGCAACCTTTGCCATCCCCGTCTTCAAGTGCGGATGGCTGGACCTTGTATTGTACTGGTTTCCGATGTTCATAATGCAGGATGTCTGCCTGAGAGTATTCAGCCATAATGCCCTCTCACTGAAATGGAGCGGAATCTATGAGACCAGCGTGATGCCCCAGCTTCTGATCCCGGTGATAAAGGAGACCTTCGGGATAAGTGAAAAGAAATTTGAGGTGACTGATAAATCCAAAAAGAAGAAGCCGGTAAAAACAGACAGGCGCGCGATGACTCCTTTTATTGTGCTTTTGCTGCTATCGGCAGCCGGCATCATACGGTCCGTTTATGTATTGAGCCAGATAAAGGCTCTCGGTATAGTTATCCTTCTTTTCTGGCTCATAAGGAATACCTATTACCTTGTGATGTCCTTATTCCTTGTGGACGGAAGAGACGGAGGAGATGACGGTGTGGAGGTAATAGATGCGGAGACTATCGTACTTAAGCCGACAGAAGAAAACAGTGATGCCGTCTACGAAGGCATTACGACATACCTGAATGAGCACAGCATAAAGGTCTACCTTGATGAGGACAACGGTCTTGACATCGGGGATGCTGTGGAGGTTTCAATAATAGCGGATGAGGGAACAGTGACGAGAAAGGGGATAATAACGGGCAGGACGCGGTCCCGCTTCAGTGATTCCTCAGTATACAGCCTGGAGCTTATCGGACATCCGGAGGATGACACCGAATACCTCCAGATCCTTTATGACCGCATACCCACGCTTCCCCAGTCGCTTGCGCGGGATTACGGCATCGTACATCATATCCTGAGGAATCTGGCCTTCAGGATACTGAGGTAAGTCGGCACTGTTTTTATTGAAATACATTTTTCAATGTGATAAAGTATTACAGGTTATATTTTTTTAGAAACTTCTATAGGAGGGTATTTTCATGACAGACAAGCAGTTTAGTAAAGGCGATATTATTTTCAAGGAAGGTGATTCAGGTGAATGCCTGTATCAGATCGTCGAGGGGACAGTAGGGGTCTATTCCGCATACGGAGAGCCTGACGAGCAGCTTCTTACGGAGCTTGGAAAAGGAAAGTTCTTCGGTGAGATGGCCGTGATCGAAGCTTATCCCCGCAGCGCGACGGCCGTAGCACTGGATAATGTTGTTGCTACTGAGATAAAGTCCGGAGAGATGACGGAGTATTTCAAGAAGGATCCGGATAAGATCATGGATATCATGAAGAGCCTTGCCGGACGTCTGAAGGAGCTTACCGTTGATTACGGTGAGGTTACCAACGCTATAACAGAGCTTCGTCTGAACGAGGGTAATGAGAAGGCACCGGGGCTTATCGAGCGCATAAAGAAGTATGCCACTATATATAAGAGAAGCAAGCTCGCAGATCAGCTCAGCGCAGAGGCTGTCCGCAAGCTTGAGCAGAAGGGTCATGCTGACGGCTATTCAGCAAAGGTTGAAAGCTACGGCAAGGACACTGTGATATTCAAGGAAGGCGAAAAGGGCTCCTGCATGTATGATATACATGGCGGTTCCGTAGCCATATATAAGGGATTCGGCACTCCCGATGAAAAGCTTCTTACGACTCTTATGCCCAATCAGTTCTTCGGTGAGCTGGGCATGCTCGGAGATGATGACAGGAGCGGAACGGCTGTCGTGCTCGATGACGATACGACGATTGAGATAATCTGCCCTGAAGATCTGAAGGAGCTTTTCGAGCAGAATCCCGCAAAGGTCGAGATGGTTCTTGCGCATCTTTCCTACAGGCTCAGAAGACTTACGAAGGAGTATATGAAGGCCTGCGGAATCCTCTATAAGGTTTCCGAAGCAGGTGAGAATGCCCTGAACGAAGAGATCAAAGGGGAGATCAAAGGTTATAAGGAAAGTCTGTATGACTGATAGAAAATCTGTGCTTCAGGTTCAGCCGAAGTTTCTCTTCCGGGAGGAATGGGAAGTGCTTGCGGCTGCTGAGGATCTGTGTTATGAAGCTCTTGATTTTTCAATGCCACCCGCTCTCATTGAGAGCGGGTT
>CACZNY010000378.1 GCA_902782655.1 uncultured Lachnospiraceae bacterium | reverse complement strand
TATAGATTCTGTGTACTATAGCATGAGCCTGCGTTTACGGAACAATAAAGAGCTGGCCTTGCTTGATATAGCTACAGGTTATCCGAACACGGAATACTATTCGGAAACGCTTAAGGATGATGACGATATCGCAGAGAAGCTTTATGAGCGTTATGGGGCGAGGCATTGGGCATGGTATTACATGAGCAAGAGGCTGCAGGAGAAATATAAGATTCCGGTGGATGAGCTTTAAGTTGTTGTAGCTAGTGTAACGATTTAAAATTATACGAACCAACGCGCACCTGGATAGGCAAGCGAGTGTTGGGGCTTGCACTTTAAGGATAGCTGCACTAGAAGACCAGGTAGGTTTCGAACAGCTATAATAAGAGATGGATCTGAATTCATGCAGCAATGAAATTGGAGGAATATCATAGTGATATACATTACTGGCGATACACATGGATCATTCGGAAGGCTTTTTTCCGTAAAGGTTTTTCCGGCGCAGAGGGACATGACTAAGGATGACTATGTAATCATATGCGGCGACTTCGGCGGCATCTGGGATAAGGACGGCGAGTCGCCAGGGGAGAAAAACTGGCTTGACTGGTTTGAAAGCAGGAATTTCACACTTCTGTTTGTTGACGGAAACCATGAGAATTTTGACCGTATATATTCTTATCCGGTAAAGGAGTGGAAAGGCGGCAGGGTTCATGAAATCCGTCCGTCGGTTCTGCACCTTATGAGGGGGCAGGTATTTGATATATGCGGAAAGAAGATTTTTACATTCGGTGGAGCCAGCAGCCATGATATTTCCGGTGGCATCCTTGACAGGAAGGATCCGGACTTCAAAAGAAAGAGAAGCGAACTGAATCGCGGTTTCAAGCCTTACAGAATACTTCATGAGTCCTGGTGGCCCCAGGAACTGCCTTCCGAAGAGGAAATGGCAGAGGGCTTGGCTAATCTGGAAAAGCATGACTTCAAGGTGGACTATATAATTACCCACTGCTGTTCGACCAGTACCCAGACATTTATGGACCCTGAAGCGGTCATACTAAAGCCGGACAGGGCGACGGACTACCTTGAATACATAAAGACCCATACTGAGTATGAGAAGTGGTTCTTCGGCCATTACCATGAAGATGTGGAAATCGATGAGAAGGAAAACCTTCTGTACAATAAAATGCTGAGAATAGTGTAACAGTATTGTGGCCTGGCATTTATTTGACAAATCTTTTTGTTGCGGGCTGACCTAACTTACAGTCGCAAGTGTTAAATGCGCAGATATGAATGGTATTTGAGCATTTTGACAGATTAAACTTAACTGAGAAATGGTGCATCATTGCATGTTCATAAGATAGAAGTAATCATATATTTCGGATAGAAATAGCGTATTAGTGATTTAGCGTTTACATAATGTAATAAGAAATATAAATAATATGTTAAATATTGTTGTAATATATAGTAAATTCGATTAAAATATTAACATTCGGTGTCGATAAGATATATGATGCCGCGCAGGATCAGGGAGAGCCTATGGCAGAAGATATAACTGGTAATAAAGAAAATAAAGATAATAAAAATATGAACAGCTTTTCTGCCCGACGTAAAAGCCGTATCGCGGAACTTGTTGAAAGGGCTAAGGGCGATGACCGCAGCTATCGCAAGTATGCAGATGATGCCGGAGTCAGTAGTGCAGCTCTGACAAGAATGCGGAAAGGCGATTATATCCCTAAGCCGGATACCATAGAAAAGCTTACATCAGAGAAGGCGAGACCCCGCGGCGGTGTTACCTTTGATGAAATGATGCTGGCGGCCGGGTATGCCGTGGAGAGAAAAGATGATGTAGACTGGGATTTGGCTGAAAATTATAGCCAACCGATGGAGTCTGCAGAGAATCATGAATTCGAAACTAAAGGGGATGCGGCTATAAAGTCCCCAATTCAAAAGCATGAAGAAGAAAATGCGAGATGGCGGCAGTTCAGATTAGCAATGATGCAGTTTGAAGAAGAAGCATCATCAATAATTGTTTTTGCCCTTTTCAACAAGAAGATTAATGCAGATAAGGATGATGCAATGACTCCGGCATCAAGAAGCAGCCGGGATCTAATGCTTAACCTGAATGGTCAGCCGATAGCCAAATGGGTTTTTGAATTTAAGTACATTGACGTTGGACCTGTTGTAAGACGGCCATTTAGGTCCAAGGCTGAAATGTGGTTTGGATGGGAACTGTTCAAGGAACAGTCTGGCGATACGAAACTGTCGTATGTTATTAATGACAGGGGCCTGTACCAGTATCTTGAAAGATATGAGCACAAGCTTGCTTTCCGGGGGGAGCTTTCAGTGATACTTTTAGATATGGAAGAAAAAAAGGTTGCCGGGGAGTTTTACCTTTCTAATTACAATGAAGGGGATACTAGTAAAGAGGTATATCTGTATAATAGAGTCTAATATTACAGTTTGTAAACATATTGAAATTTACAAAATGTAAACATAAATTTTAAAATCTGTAATCTTTTTATTGACATTCTATCCATTTTGTGGTATAATATAATTATAGTCGAGAAAAACCTTGGTTATAACAAAGGGATCTTGCTGAAGTGTTGGAACTATTTGTTCGAGCCATTTGCTCAGGACCTTTGTTCAGAAAAACAGAAGAGAGCAGTCGCCAAACCGCTCTCTCCAAGGTCATAAGACCGGATACGCCAATATCCGGAGTGAAGACTTAAAATAATCCGTGCGTCTGGATAACTGTCTTCATATGCTTACAATAGCATACGGACCGGCCGGTGTCAACCGGCGAGAACGGCCTGCAATTCTTATTATCTTATAGTTGTTTTTCCAAGACAAATCAATAACTGATCGGTGTTAAGAGTGGCTGGAAGCCTGCTTTCAGCAGCCATGTGGTTT
>CACZNY010000377.1 GCA_902782655.1 uncultured Lachnospiraceae bacterium | reverse complement strand
TGAGGTAACACTTGAAAGGAAGGGGAATCAGATAATACTGAAGACCGAAAACCTGGGCATCAGGCTTGAGGATACGATCACGATCTCGGAGGAAAGATCAAAGGTGTATGCAGCGATCACGGGAGATCAGATCGCACTGACCGATATAAGCGCAGACCACAGTCATTAAAGGGCATGCAGGGCAAAAGGGAGCCGCGGATTTGAAAGGAGCCGGACAGAATGAGTGAAATACAGACCTATCCTATAGGAAAGGATGAGGCGGAGAAAGCCTCGCCGTTTTTATCACAGGAAGCGGAAAAAGCACTGCTCAAGGGGCTTCCCGTGACAGCGCTTGCCGCAGTGCTTGACGGTAATGCCATAGGCGCGCTTGCGGGAGCGATCGACGGATATGTATTTGAGATATGGTCTATATATGTGGATCCCGAGCACAGGAGAAAGGGAGCGGGCCGGGCGCTGATCGGTGCGCTGGAGAAGCTTCTCGAGGGATCGGAAGGGGTCATGACCACTGCAGCGGGCATGCCCATCAGAGCCAGATATACGGCTGTGAGCAAGGACAATGAAACCCTGCTGCCGTTCTTTCTGGGTATGGGCTTTAACGGAGATCCCATACCTCATCCCATGTATTACATGGGATATCTGGATGACATTAAGTCCCGTAATAAGCTGTCCGCCAGGATGTTTCAGAGCAGCGATGAAATCCTGCCGTTTTCCCGGACAAGTGAAAGGATTTTGAAGCTGACATCAAATCAGAGCATCCAGCAGGGCTTTCCCGTGCCCGAGGGAGGCCTGCTGTCTGACAGGGTGGACAGGGACTTAAGCTTCTGCACGATCCATGGCGATAAGATAAAGGCTTATGTGACGGCTGAGGACAGGGGAGATAATATGGTCGAGATATCTTCACTTTGGTCCGGTATAGACAATCCCGTGGTGCTGCTTGCCATGCTCATAAAGGTGATAGATGCGCTCCGGGAAAGATACTCGCCGGATACAAGGATAGCCATGCTTTCCACCAATGAAAGGGCAGATAAGCTCATAGAGTATGTTTTCCGCCATGTGGAGCAATGCTCCTACAGGATGGTGAAGATCTGAGAAGGACTGACAGCAGACAGGAAATATTCGTATAACAGGTTAAAGAAGGGCGCAGATTCAGGAAAAAGGGAGTATAAGCTTATGGGTCATTTAGAGAGCGAAAAAAACATACAGGCCGGTCATATATCAAGGGAAATGTCCGCGGCGGGTATTTCTGATGAAAAGCAGGAAAGCAGGCTGCAGACACCGAAGCCGGAGACTGTCCTCAGGAGTCCTGCCGGAACGTACTATGAGGGGATGCTTAAGGACTCTTTTGAAAAAAATACCGCGCTTTGGCAGAAAAATCTGGAGCTTTCCGGACAGGGGGAATGGGCCGTAAGTCCTGGGATCACCGGGGAAGCATTTCGTCAGGAGCTTCCCGCGGCGAGGGACACCTGGAAGGCGAAGCAGGCCGAAAGCAGTGCGCAGGAGGAGGCCAAAAAGACCTTTGCGGATGCCGATCTTTGTACTGTAAGGGAAAAGGCTTCGATGGAAGCATACTTCGGTAAGTGGAAAAAGGGTGATCCCGGGATAGAGGGCAATGATGCGACGGATGATCCCGCGCTCACGGAATATGTGGATGCTATCCTTGAAACAGAGCTTAACGACGCCATGTTTACGGATGATTACCTCTCCGACCATATGGCGCAGATGTGGGAATACACGAGGAAGCTGAGGCATCTGACTGATGTAAAGAGGAATAATCCGGAATTCTATTCCCACTTAAGCGGGGAAAAGAGGGCGCAGCTTGAGAGCCGCGCGACATCGGCTCTGCAGCTTCGGAAGCTTCTCAGGCAGCATATGAACCTTCACGGTATCCGGATAGAGAGCGACATGAAGGGCTTTCATGTGAAGCTCCGCAGTGTGGAGGAAGACAGGGATCCGCGCGTCCTTCAGTCAGAGTACGAGGGCGATCTGAAAAAGTTCCTTAAGGATCATGTGGAATAAGAAGGGATGCTGCAATCCGGCGCATTGGCGATGCGCCGGATTGTAACGTAACGAAGGTATTATTCCCAGACGGTTGAGGAAAATACCTGAATGTATTATACTGAAAAGGTCATTCAAATGACAGATCTATAAAAATCTAATAATTGGGGGGAATTGCATAATGAATCAACAGGGCACGTCGAGACAGGGGGGCGGAAGGATCAGCGTACAGCTTCTCCGTGTACTGATACCGATGATAGCTGCTTTCATCATTCTGGTGGCAGTCATCATCTTCGTTAATTCCAGATCCATAATCACGGATCAGGCAAAGAATCTTCTGGAACAGGAATCCAAGGCTAACGCAAATGATATAGCGAGCACCATGGCAGATATCAAGGGGTATTATGACGGACTCTCGGATCTGCTGGAGTCAACGCCGCTTGCAGGTAATGATGACATAAAGGCAGCTATTCAGCCCGGAATGAAGAAATATCCGGGAATGGTGAATGATGTATATGTCGCTTTCCCGGACAAGACCTTTATTGACGGGGGCGAGTGGGTTCCGGATGCGGATTACGATCCCACTACCAGAGGCTGGTATCAGGAGGGAAGCAAGACTGATACCTTAATACTCGGTTCCCCCGGTATAGACATGGATACAAAGCAGGCCGTGGTGAACGGAATACGTACCGTCAGCTTTACGGATGGACGTACCGGTGTCATCTCGACGGATATCTTCCTTACAGGCATATCCGAGGCAGTCAGCGGTTACAGTCCTCTGGGTACCGGCAAGAGTATGCTCTTCGCAGGCTCAGCCATCATAGGCACTTCCAATCAGGAATATCTGGGCAAGGATGTGAGCGAGCTGGGATCCGACGCCTTCATCCAGTCGATCTACAATGACGTTAAGGCCGGTAAGAGCGGACAGGTTGACATGATAAAGGGAAATGACGGCAAGGAATACTTCGTGTCCTTTGAGCAGGTAGGGGGTACCGACTGGACCCTGGTCTCATATGTGAAGAAAGCCGATGTCCTTAAGGAGCTGAATGTACTTTCCGTTATCACTGTCGTCATGGTCATTATCATGCTGATCGTCAGTACGATAATCATACTCCTGCTCATAAGCAGTATGATCACCCGCCCCGTTAATAACCTGACCGGAACCATCACCAGGATTTCCGAGGGCGACTTCACGGTCGACATCAGAAAGGGCGGCAATAACGAGATAGGCGCCATGAACAACAGGATGTTTGATTATGTGGAGAGAATGAGAAACACCCTGGGCGAGATGAAGTCCGTGGCTCAGAATCTTTCACATGAGGCTGATGAGAGCATGACTACAGCTGAGTCCATGAGCCGTCAGGCCGGAGAGCAGAGCAGCTCAATGGAGCAGATCCGTACGGCAATGGAGGGCGTGGCAACCTCTGTCACAGAGCTTGCTACCAATGCTACGGAGCTTGCCCAGGCAGTCAGTGAGATGACAGATCAGGGCGGCGCGACCCAGCAGATAATGAATGATCTGATAGAAAAGGCCAGAAAGGGCCAGCAGGATATGAATAATGTCCAGAGCAATATGGATGCTATCTCCGGATCCATGGATGAAATGAGTAAAGTGGTCCTTTCAGTGGATGAAGCGGCCCAGAAGATCAATTCCATAGTCGAGATGATCAATTCCATATCTTCACAGACGAACCTGCTTTCGCTCAATGCTTCAATAGAGGCGGCAAGAGCAGGAGAGGCAGGCAGAGGCTTTGCTGTAGTGGCATCCGAGATCGGAACTCTGGCTAACGACAGTGCGGCGGCTACCACTGAAATAGGAAATATCATTAAGGATATAACGGAGCAGATAAAGACCCTTTCGAGATGCTCGGAGTCCAGCATGGGTGATATCACCACCAGCAGTCAGGCTGTGAGTGAGACGGGAGAGACCTTTGCAGAGATCTTTGAGGCTTTGGATGAAGCAGGAAATACTGTCAATGACATGGTCAATAAGATGGAGAGGGTGAATGATATAGCAACCTCAGTGGCTGCCATAGCTGAGGAGCAGTCAGCCAGCACCGAGGAGGTTACGGCTACGGTAGAGACAGCGGCAATGACGGCGCAGAGTGTCGCAGACGAGAGCCGCACTGTTGATAACACCGCATCCACGGTGGCAGAGTCCTCCTCAAGGATCGGCGGGTTCGTGGATTCCTTCACTCTTTGAT
>CACZNY010000376.1 GCA_902782655.1 uncultured Lachnospiraceae bacterium | reverse complement strand
GTTCTGATAAACCGGCTGCTTCAAAGACATCGGCTCAGAGCCCTTAACGCTATGGAAAGACAGATATTTCTTTCAAAGGATTGTTTGAACATATTAAAGCTGTTGGGATGTGGCCTCACCGAAGGCGAAACACTTTCTGAATACCGCAGCAGGATCAGCAGCGCTGTAATGCCGGAAGCCTTAGCTTTCATCTCCGACTATGAAACCGTTCTCTATTCAAAGCCTGGCAGCTTTGTTACCGATACTGAGAAAATATATAAATGCCGCAGACTGCTGTTAAAAGTGCTAAAGGAACAAAACCGGCTGAGATATATCATTAAGATTCTGTTTCCGTAAATCAGGCCTTTAAAAGGAGCTTTTGCCCGATTGTCAAGCAGGCAGTCAAATGTGCGCTCACTCGACAGCCCTATCACCCAAACAAAACAAACAGGATTCCGCTAAAGGAATCCTGTTTGATCAACATCTGGTATACAGATCTGTATCGCGTTTATTTCTTTTGTGCTATAGCTGCCTGAGCCGCTGCCAGACGGGCTATCGGGACACGGAACGGACTGCATGATACGTAGTCCAGACCGATCTTGTTGCAGAACTCTATGGACGAGGGATCACCGCCATGTTCGCCGCAGATACCGCAATGAAGCTCCGGCCTGACGCTCTTTCCCTTCTTAAGCGCCATATCCATGAGTTCTCCCACACCATCCTGGTCAAGCTTTGCAAATGGATCGTTCTCAAATATCTTCCTCTCATAATATGCCTGCAGGAATTTGCCCGCATCATCTCTCGAAAAACCGTATGTCATCTGAGTAAGATCATTGGTACCGAAGCAGAAGAACTCGGCATCAGCTGCGATCTTATCCGCGGTAAGCGCCGCCCTGGGGATCTCTATCATAGTTCCGACCTCATACCTGAGATTGGTCTTAAGCGCCTTAAGCTCCTTGTCGGCAGCCTCTACCACTATATCCTTTACATATTTCAGTTCTTTTACATCACCTACAAGAGGTATCATTATCTCAGGAACCAGTTTCCAATCCTTGTGCTTTTTTTGTATGTTGACTGCAGCCCTTATTACCGCGACAGTCTGCATTTTTGCTATCTCGGGATATGTGACGTCAAGCCTGATCCCGCGATGACCCATCATGGGATTGAATTCTACAAGGCTGTCTATCTTGGTTCTGATCTCATCTACAGACTTCCCCTTTGCTTTTGCAAGCTTCTCGATATCAGCCTCTGTCTTGGGGACAAACTCATGAAGAGGAGGATCCAGGAATCTTATGGTGACAGGATTACCTTCCATTGCCTCAAAAAGCTGCTCAAAGTCTCCCTGCTGCAAAGGCTCGATCTTCTTAAGTGCTTCCTCTCTCTCTTCCAGGGTATCAGATACTATCATCTCCCGGAATGCCTCTATCCTGTCTTCGTCAAAGAACATATGCTCTGTACGGCAGAGTCCGATACCCTCAGCTCCAAGCTCTCTTGCTTTCTTTGCATCCCGGGGAGTATCCGCATTTGTTCTGACCTTAAGGGTTCGGAACTTATCAGCCCATCCCATGATCCTCCCGAATTCTCCGGCTATTTTTGCGTCCACCGTGGGTACAGCTCCGTCATATATATTTCCGGTGGTTCCGTCAAAGGAAATAATATCTCCCTCATGGTATTCTTTTCCTGCAAGAGTGAATTTCTTATTTGCTTCATCCATGATAATGTCCCCGCAGCCGGAAACACAGCATGCCCCCATCCCTCTTGCAACGACGGCTGCATGACTCGTCATGCCTCCGCGCACTGTAAGGATTCCCTGAGCTACCTTCATTCCCGTGATATCCTCGGGAGAAGTTTCCAGTCTTACAAGCACAACCTTCTCTCCTCTTGCTGCCCAATCCTCAGCATCAGCCGCGGTAAACACTATCTTACCGCAGGCAGCACCGGGAGCAGCACCGAGAGCCTTTCCTATGAGACGCGCCCTGACGAGCGCACTCTGATCAAATGTGGGATGAAGGAGCGTATCAAGGTTTCTGGGCTCTATCATCGCAACTGCTTCTTCCTCTGTCCTCATCCCCGCATCCACAAGGTCGCAGGCGATCTTAAGCGCAGCCGCCGCTGTTCTTTTTCCATTCCTTGTCTGAAGCATATACAGCTTTCCATGCTCCACCGTGAATTCCATATCCTGCATATCCCTGTAATGCTCTTCCAGGGTTTTGCATACGTCCGAAAACTGCGAAAATGCCTCAGGAAATTTCTCTTCCATTTCAGAAATCTTCATGGGAGTACGCACACCTGCAACAACATCCTCCCCCTGCGCATTTGTAAGGAATTCGCCGAACAGACCCTTTTCACCTGTAGCGGGATTCCTCGTAAACGCCACACCTGTACCGCAGTCATCTCCCATGTTTCCGAATGCCATCGACTGGACATTTACAGCAGTCCCCCAGGAATACGGAATATCGTTATCTCTTCTGTAAACGTTTGCCCGGGGATTATCCCATGATCTGAAGACCGCCTTTATTGCCCCTACAAGCTGATCCTTGGGATCAGACGGGAAATCCTTGCCTATCTTGCTTTTGTATTCTTCCTTAAACTGATTTGCGAGTTCCTTCAGATCTTCTGCATCAAGCTCAACATCCTGGGTCACTCCCTTTTTGGATTTCATCTTATCAATGAGCTGCTCGAAATATTTCTTTCCGACCTCCATAACAACATCCGAATACATCTGGATGAACCTTCTGTAGCAGTCCCACGCCCACCTGGGATTATTCGATTTTTCCGCGAGAGTATTAACGACAGTCTCATTCAGACCGAGATTAAGTATGGTATCCATCATACCAGGCATCGAAGCTCTCGCCCCCGATCGAACCGAAACGAGCAAAGGGTTATCTTTGTCGCCGAATTTCTTGCCGGTTATCTCCTGAAGCTTGTCCACATACTCCATAATCTGGCCAAAGATCTCATCATTGATCTCCCTGCCATCCTCATAGTACTGAGTACAGGCTTCAGTGGTAATAGTAAAGCCCTGAGGAACCGGCAGACCAAGGTTGGTCATTTCCGCCAGATTAGCTCCCTTCCCACCCAAAAGCTCACGCATATCAGCGTTGCCTTCAGTAAAAAGATACACCCATTTTTTCATTTTACTTTTCCCTCCAAAATACATTTTTCTTCCCGAAATACCATCGGCAATAATAAATTATAACTCACAAAATGCTTTTTTGCATTATGTCTTCCTACGGAACTCCCGCCGCCGCTGCTGCTGCCGCTGCCGCCTGCTGCTGCGCAAGAAGTGCCGCGAGCAGATTGGGATCTATTGCTCCTATATCTCCGTTCTCCTCTCCTCCACCGGCTGCAGCGCCGTTACCGGAAGAATCAGCGCCGCCCGAATACCCCGAAGGCACGGAATCGGTTCTCTGCGCTCCGTTCGCATCCAGGGAATGTGGACACCAGCCATGATTTATCGGCGTACCCGCCACCCTGAAAGGACAGGTCTCCGATGCAGCCTGGCCTGTAAGTCCGCAGATATAGCTGTATGACGAGCTGTGCACTCCGTTACACACCTGTGTCGGTATAGTATCAACACGGTAAAACTCCGTGTGAGCTGTTCCCGCAGCCCTGTCAAAATCCGATGCCAGATTGCCGGTCATTTTACAGACCGTTGCGGTGGTTACATCCGGCGGCTGTTCAAAATCAACCTCCGGCAGCCCCTCATGTATCGGCTCCATAACAGCCCTCCAGACCGTTCGTGCAAGCCTCTGCTGAGCTTTATCATACATCTTTTTGTTATTGTCATATCCTGCCCAGGTCGTACAGGTGTAATAATGCGTATATCCCGCAAACCATACATCATTCTCCCCGGTGGTCGTTCCGGTCTTCCCTGCGATCTTCTGTGTTCCAAAGTTGACAGACGCTCCGGTTCCCTTTGTAACAACATCTTCCATGGCTGACGTACAAAGATATGCCGCCGCTTCTCCTATAACCTGTCTTCCCGGATCTCCGGTCTTGTCTATCAGCACATTCCCGTCATGGTCAAGTATCTTCGTATAGAATACCGGCTTGTGATATACCCCACCGTTCGCTATGGTCGCGTATGCCGCATTAAGCTCATAATTCTTTACTCCGTGCGTGATACCCCCAAGAGCAAGAGCCTGCTGTACATCGGACATGACCGAGCCATCATACCTGACCTCGTTATCTACCAGTGTAGTGAATCCAAATTTCAGCAGATAATCATATCCTACCTGCGGTGTAATATCGGTAAGAGTCTTCACCGCAATAATGTTCATGGACTGCTCTATGGCATATCTCAAGGTCACCGGCCCTTTATATCCCGAGGAATACCAGTTTGATACGGGTCTTCCGTTTATATAGTTAAACGGCTCATCCACGGTGACCGTGCCCAATGTCTTTTGCCCCGTATCAAAGGCCGGTGCATAAGTGGAAACGACCTTAAAGGTCGACCCCGGCTGTCTTACCGTATCCGTAGCACGGTTCAGGGTAAGAGAGGCTTCTTTTTTCCCTCTCCCCCCCACGATCGCTTTCACATATCCCGTAGACTGATCCTCTATCGTAAGGGATATTTGAGGCTGGGGCGTTATGGATATCGTCTCCGCTTCTACCGAGTACCCCTCACTCTCAATGTATTTCTTGTATACTTCAGCATCCTCTCTGGCTTCCTCCTCGGAGGCGTACAGTCTGTCATAGCCGTTACGGCCCTGATCCTTGAAGTAAACCTCCATCATCTGTGATGAAAAATTCTGAACATTGTCATCCTTATCCACTCCAGTCACCCTGTAATCCAGAAGATATTCTGTTTTATCAGGATAAAGCTCGGGATCAGCTGTCACTTCGTCACAGATCTTCTGTATAGATGAATCCTGTGTAGTAAATATCTGAAGGCCGCCGGAATAGAGCATGTTGTATGCCTGGTTTTCGGTATACCCAAGCTCCTCCTGAAAATCCTCCATGATCTCCTGAACCATGGCATCCACAAAATATGTATTTATGGAGTTCTGTTCTGTCTTGGAATTAACCTTTTGAATACGGTCATAGGGATCATCTGCCATAGCCTTCTGATATGCTTCATCAGTTATATATCCCTGCTGAAGCATCTTTTCCAGAACCATGGATCGCCTCACCGCATTATTATCGGGGTGGGAGATAGGATTATATCGGCTGGGATTACTCGT
>CACZNY010000375.1 GCA_902782655.1 uncultured Lachnospiraceae bacterium | reverse complement strand
TAACAGGCACCTTAACGACTTTGTTTCCTGAATTATGGATTTCCTCTACATTCATATTCAGTTCACCACGAATGAAATGGGATGTATTGTCTCCGAAGAACCATCGGCTCTGTTCACGGTCACATTGCCCAATATGCTCCAGGCTATCACACCTGAAAGAAGTATAATTATAGCCGCCATTACAAGCCATACACTGGGGCTTGAAACCTTGATATAATCATTCAGCTTTTCAGGTGAGGATATCCTGTCGATGCTCTCCTCCCTGTAAACCTGTTTGCGCTCACTCATTTATATCTCCTCCTGTACCCGGCCCGCTGAATACCTTTCCGCCCGCTCGGACGCCATATGAAACGTCTCTGCCATTATCCCTCATCCTCCCTGGCCTTGTCCTCTCCTCTTTCAACCGATCCCTCTTTTTTTTGCACGATGAGATCAAACAGCCTTTCCCTTAGGTCAGTCCTTTTGGAAAAGTCCGCCGCCTCAAACAGCATCTCTATATCATGATCACTCCATTTCATCTTCCGTCATCCTCCTGATGAGCACTGTATAACCTTCGTAAGGAGCGTAACCAGTCAGCACCCGGCTCAGGATGATAATTCCGGATTCCGGGAAACCGCAGGTAAAAACAAGGATCTAAAAATACTCTACAATAAATATACGATTCAGGCAAAAAAAACTGCCGCTGATCTGCGGCAGTTTTTTATTTTTTTCGTTTAATGCTCTGATCGATATGTATCAGCTGCGCATTCCGGTAGGCTCCGGACTGCCGGGTATGCTTATATCATAGTACTGTCCGTCGTAGCCTACACCAAACTCAAACATGCATTTATTGCAGCGATAGCTGTCGACAGCTTCAGAATCATCGATACTGATGAGCTTGACAGGCGTCTTGCCATTCAACTGAGAGTTGCCGCATGATGGACACTTGATCCAATAGCCTCCTGAATAGCCATTTGCTCTACTCTGCCAGAAGCCTCCTGCTATATCAACTACTTCATCGTCTGAAAGCGAGTTGAACTCTTCCTCTGTGAGCTTCGTTGCTACCTTATCAAGCTTCTTCGGGTTCTCCACCTTCTTGTCTAATTTTTCAAATCCATCCATGATTTAATGCTCCTTTCTATGATATGTGTTTTGCTTTATCACTTATGTGATTTGTATATATATACGGTTAATAAAAAATAATCTGCCATGATTTTTTTATTTTTTTATAAACCTCTCTAAGTCTCCCGCTTTTTACGCCTTACTTTTGGAAAAGATTTTAATGTGATGATCATTTGACAGGATTGCTCCCGATGTCACTCATTCCCCAAAAGGGATCTGATGGTTTCTCTGGAAGGCTCTGCCCAGGCGTACTCTCTCAAGTATCTGTCCGGCTTGATTTCATCCGCTACCTTATCGCCCGAAAGGAGCTTCCAGAAGTCACAGTCTATTCTGTCCCTTTTAAGGGCGAGCTGGCGGTGTTTACGGATGATCACATCCTCCATCCCTATCTTGTCAAGGCTCTTTCTCAGCTCATAAAGTACAGTACGGAAAATGTGTTTTACGGAATCATCTGTTTCCTTCCAGAGTATATCCGTGATCTCATTTACGAAGCAGGGCGCTCCCTGACGATCTATCAGAAAAGCAAAGACCTCCCTGGATTTGCGTCTTGAAAATATCAGAGGTTCATCATCCATATCAACTTCGAATTTACCAAAGCATTTTACCGTGAGCCTTCTTTCCTTCTTTACCTCCGGAGCTTCCTGCTCCGCTTCATACTGTCTCATCATGAGCGAAGCCAAGGTCATCTCCCCCATGGAATACTGGCTCATATATTCCCCTTTGAATTTCGCGGCAGCCTCAGGCTTACCCGCAAGATAATCATAATAATCGCAGTCCACCATCGTCTTATTGATACCCATCTTGCCCCAGGATCTGATGATAGCTTCACCGACGCCGTGCATATTCAAAACCGATTGCAGATGGGAGATAAGCCGGCGGAGATAGTTTGTGGCAGTAGGCCCCCCGTCACTTTCAGGCCAGAGAGCGCAGACCATCTGGGGAATATCACAGAGATCCCCCTGCCGGTCTATCAGATACGCAAGAAGCTGTTTGGTCTTTGATCTTTCAAAGGTGATCGGGACACCGTTCACAAAGACCTCGAAGGTGCCAAAGCATCTCACCTCAAGCCGTCTGCTTTTTTTATCTGCCTGCTTGATCGAATAGCGGAGATTTCTCATTGTGCTGCGGATATCCTGATCAGAGACAGGCTTCATGAGATAGCCGCTGGCAAACAGTCCAAAAGCCCGTACCGCGTACGAAGCGTCTCTGGTGACAAAGACTATATTGGTCTCAGACTGCCGGAGGAGTATCTTTTCCGCTATCTCTATCCCCTCCGAATCAGGGAGATCGGTATTTATGAATACGACGTCAAGCTGATACTGATCGGCAATCTCCAGGGCTTTGCTGCCGCTTTCAGCTCTGATATGATCACCGTCACTGTCGATATCAGTAAGTATGCCGGATATGATTGAAAGATCCTCCGGATTTCCATCCACTGTCAGTGTTATCATGAAGCTTCCCTTGCAGCCTCCGGAAGATCATAAAAATACATAATCATTGCTTTAGATTTCCTCCGAAGTTTACACTACTTCAGGGAACATCTGATTTCAATGGAGTGTCACAGAACGTCACGTCTTTTTTAGTCTTAGCAGAGCATCAGCTCTTAATACAGGATCGTGAAACGGATAGATCATGGGCGTTCTCTCGGGCTTATCGCTCTAAAAAGGAGCCGGATCCAACGATCCGGCTCCTCTTATGATGGAAACCATCATTTGCTTATTGCTACTTAACAACCTTCATATCCACCTTCTGAGAGGGGACAGTTCCCGTGGCGTGACTGTTTGACGCCGACGTCATTCTGATCCTGCCTGTTCCGGGCTTCCCTTTGGACTTTACCGTGATAAGCCAGTAGCCGCCCTTGGAAACATACTTTTTATCAACTTTGAAAAGGGAATCCGCCTCGTCCTCAAGGGTCACCACAATGTCCTTGTATGCTACCCCTCTGGGGTTCTGAGTTCTTTTAGGATATACCTTTATCGTCGTGCTCCCTCCCTTTTTGATGGTGGATTTGCCCACCTTAAGCTCTATTTTGTCAGCGAAGGCTACCTGTCCTATAACCTTGGTCTTTCCTAAGAGAACCTTATCACCAGCTATAGGATACATAGGTGTGATCCTGTACTTCTTGATATATCCCCGTCTCAGGGTAGCATTATCCGTCCAGTCGGTCCTCCACGTCCAGTTTCCGGGACCATTCCCCTGGATATTATACCATTTCACATTCTTAGTCGAGTTTCCGGTAATGATACAGTACTCTATCCTGTATTTTAAGCCGCCCGAAAGCTTTTTGTCCGAAGGCTGCCAACTAAGCTGTGCCAGACCGTTTTTAGTCGTCTTCACACTGCACGACTTGATATAGACATTGAGCCTGGTAGTCTTCTTCTTAGTCTTTGTGGACTTACCGAAAAGGCTCATATACGCCGCAGTCTTTACGCTGTCAAGCTCCTCTCCATAGTCATAGGTTGACGCGAAGCCGGCCTTATCAATGGTATCATCCATATCACCGTCTTTTTCCAGTACAGGCTCTATAACGTAATCATAATACTTGCCTGCTTCAAGCCCCTTCTTGTCCACATACTTATTATAGGGGCCCTCAAACTCAGTGTCGCGTATTTCCCCGCCGGATACCGTCGCATTAAGGTAATCAACAAGCTCCTTTTCAGACTGTTTAGGCTTGGCCCTGTCCAGAGTACCCGCCTTCTTGTTCTTTACTGTGGCGATAAGTGTCTTTTGGAGATCAATGTCAAAGTCATCATTATTGATATCGGTCTCGGTCCTGTAGATCCTGTAGTAAGCAGCGCTGTCATCATGGGTCCAGTAAAGGCTGATGTTCTTATCCTTATTGGTCCTGAAAGCGCAGGCATCCCACACATCATCAAGCTCCGCGGTGCACTCGTAGCCGTCGCTCAGGCCTCCGGCATTATTCTTCTTATCTACCGCCCTTACAGCGTAATATTTTGTCTCATTGGGATAGAATTTATTATACCTTGCATAGTAAACCTGAACGTCATCATCCCAGAGCCACTTATAGGCATCGCCTGATACGCTGGCGCCGCGGTAGTCCCATTTATAGAGTCCGCTGTTCTTTGCAGGCTCTCCCTTTGAGTCCAGCTTATATGTCTTCAGCTTTTTGTAGCTGCCGTTTGCCGAATCAGCCATGAGAAGATCGTAGGCCTTCAGATTATCCTGCTTCGGAGCCACAAACACCACGTAGCCGTGCTTCTTGTCAGGCCCCTCATCATACTTATGGACGAAGCCCTGTGATATGGTGGAGCATTCAGGGAAGCCACTGTATTCATCATCCGCCATCATCTCGGTCAGATAAGCATTCATTATCGAAAGATCCTTTACACCGTTGATATTAAATACATCGACCTTCTGAGGTCCCGCCTTTCTTGAAACCACGTTTGAAGGCTCTGAACTAAAGGACACTCCCTTATATTCATAATGAGCCGTCACCTGATGATAGAATACAGTTCCGGGTTTGTTTTCCGTCTCAAAATGACTGTTGAAGGTGGTCATCACGGTATCCGCGGACAGGGTCTTCTTTATCGGATAGAAGCCCGAATCAAAGCATTCCTCGCTCCTGATGGTGTAATAATCCCTGCCGCTGTCGTTATCAAATTTCTTATTCAGGTTCATCTCCACGGTATAGGAAAGCCTGTCTCCTCCATACAGCTTTGAGAAGCAGTATTCGGCATCCTTGGGCTCCCAGGCTGTGGTCACATAGTAGAGCACAGGGGAGGCGACGGTGATATACTGTCCGTCAGGCACCGTGGATCCATTCTTATAGCATTCCAGAAGGAAAACAGCAGGGCTGTCTCCCTTTTCCACAGTCTTATACTTAAATGACTTCTTTGTAAGCAGCTTATCTCCCCATCCGTCTATGAGATCGAAGGTTTCGTTATCTGCATTCAGCCTCTTAAGCTTGTAGCTTTTATAGGCCTTGTCCTTACCGGGCTTCCAGGACAGGCTGATCTTCTGG
>CACZNY010000374.1 GCA_902782655.1 uncultured Lachnospiraceae bacterium | reverse complement strand
TTTTGGAGGTGATGGAGATGACACCATATGCTGAAATGACAAAGGATGAGATGAAAAGGGCTCTTGATGAGCTTCTTGTGGAATACGACAGGTTCCAGAACCTGGGGCTTAATCTAGATATGAGCCGGGGAAAGCCCTGCAAAGAGCAGCTCGACCTTTCAATGGGCATGATGGACGCGCTTTATTCGGGAGCTGACATGACCTGCGAGGACGGTACGGACTGCAGGAATTACGGCGGACTTACCGGGATAAGGGAAGCCAAGATACTTATCGGGGATATGATGGAGAATAATCCCGACAATATCATAATATACGGAAACTCATCTCTTAACGTGATGTACGATACCATTTCAAGGGCAATGACCCACGGGATCCTCGGGCATACACCCTGGTGCAAGCTGGATCATGTAAAATTCCTCTGCCCGTCTCCCGGATATGACAGGCACTTCAAGATAACAGAGTACTTCGGTATAGAGATGATACCCGTAGAGATGTCTCCTACGGGACCTGATATGGATACCGTGGAAAAGCTTGTCAGCGAGGATGAAGCAATAAAGGGAATATGGTGCGTTCCCAAGTATTCCAATCCCCAGGGATATTCATATTCGGACGAGACAGTGAGACGCTTTGCCCGCCTCAAGCCTGCGGCTGCCGACTTCAGGATATTCTGGGACAATGCATACTGTGTCCATCACTTATATGATGATCATCAGGATCATATAATAGAGATACTCGCGGAGTGCAAGAGGGCAGGGAATGCGGATCTTGTATATAAATTCGCATCCACATCAAAGATCACCTTCCCGGGAAGCGGCATCGCTTCACTTGCGGCTTCGCTGAACAATCTTGAGGACATCAAGGCTCAGCTGCAGAATCAGACCATTGGCCATGACAAGGTGAACCAGCTGCGTCATGTCAGGTTCTTCAAGGATATCCACGGCATGTGTGAGCATATGAGGAAGCATGCGGATGTAATAAGACCCAAGTTTGAGGCTGTGGAGGAGATATTTGAAAGAGAGCTTAAGGGACTCGGGATAGGAGAGTGGACCAAGCCCAACGGCGGGTATTTCATAAGCTTCGAGACTCTGCCGGGATGTGCTAAGGAGGTAGTCGCCTATGCGATGAAGGCAGGAGTAAAGATGACAGGAGCAGGCGCCACCTGGCCCTATGGCAGGGATCCCAAGGACAGCAATATAAGAGTCGCTCCCACTTACCCCTCGCTTGCGGACTTAAAGACTGCAGCCGAGCTCTTTACGCTGTGTGTTAAGATAGTCAGCCTTCAGAAGCTTCTCGGCGAAGAGTGATCCATACCGAAGCACAGCTCATCCAAGACAGGTATACCCCTGCGTCTGAATAAGGCGCAGGGGAAAAATTGATATGACGCTTGATTATAATATTTTCCTGGAAGTGGCGGTCATTCCGCTGGATATTGTTTTATGCAGTTTTGTCGTCAGCCGTTATACTAATCCTACCTCGGTTAATATAGCCTTCAGACGGTTTGCTTTTGCTATCCTTATCACAGACATCATAGATGTGGCTACTGCCATAGTCACAAGCGCCCATGAGCGGGTGCCCAATGCAGTGCATTACATCTTCAATACCACTGATTCGATCTGCGCGGCCGTTTCCGGCTTTCTCTTCATCTACTATGTGTATGCCTATGCGGATATGGAAAAGGAGGATCTCAGATGGAGGAATCTGATCAACCGGATCCTCCTTGCCATTGACATACTCCTGCTTCTGACCAATCCTCTGACAGGCTGGGTCTTCACCTATGATGAAAAAGGGCGCTACATACATCAGTTTTTATTCGTGCCGGTGGCTTACGGCTTCCCCATCCTTTTCTTTGCCATAGGAAGCCAGTATATGCTCAGTCATCGCAGGGAGTATAAGCCGGGCCAGGTGAGGACCATGGTCATAAGCATCGTGACGGCAGCCATACTGTTTCTTACCCAGATGCTTTTCTTTGACAATGTCCTGATCACCTTCTTCATTGCTTCCATAGGGGTGCTGGTTATCTTCCTCTCACTTGAGACACCGGACTATGTAGAGCTGGTCCGCACATTGACGGAGCTGCATGAGGCAAAGTCAAGGGAGGCTGCAGCCCAGGCGAAGGTTCATCTTTCACAGGAGGTAATGATGGCGCTTTCCAAGGCAGTCGACGCCAAGGATCACTATACCAACGGTCATTCAGAGCGGGTGGCGAAATATGCAAGCCTTATCATGGCAAGGATGGGCGGGACCAATAAGGAGCAGGACGAGATCTATTCCATGGGGCTTTTGCACGACATAGGAAAGATAGGGGTGCAGGAGAGCATAATAAACAAAAAAGGAAAGCTGACCAGGGAGGAATTTGCCGAAATAAAGGATCATACAGTGATAGGCTGGGATATCCTGAAGACCATTACGGAGATACCCGGACTGTCCACCGGGGCAAGATGGCATCATGAGAGGTTTGACGGCAAAGGATATCCTGACGGGCTATCGGGAGAGGATATCCCTCTGGAAGCGCGGATCATCTGCGTGGCTGACTGCTATGATGCCATGACTTCAAAAAGATCCTATTCCGAGCCCAAAACCCAGGCTGAGGTCAGGGAAGAGCTTGTGCGCTGCAGCGGCACCCAGTTCGACCCGGGGATCATTGAGATAATGACAGGGATAATTGATGAAGACGTTGATTATAATCTTCGGGAGATACCGGAGCAGGAGAGCAGAATGGGAATTCTGATATCTGAAGGTTCGGCGGCAGAGGGAGCGGCGATCTGATGGGAAATATGTATACAGTATCCGGAGAGGAGCTTATAAGGTATAAGGACAGGATACCCTGGGAGGTGCATCCGAGGCCCCTTCTTCGCAGGGATGATTTCCTGAATCTCTGCGGCTGGTGGGATTTTTCGGTATATGAGCACGGCTCTCAGATAGCGGCAGGAGGAGAGCGGATAAGGGTGCCCTTCCCGCCGGAGTCGGCTTTATCAGGGATAAAAAGACATTTTTCCGAGGGCGCTCTGCTTGTATATGAAAGGGCTGTAGCCCTGCCGGAGGGCTTCAGGAAGGACAGGGTGCTGCTTCATATAGACGGAGCGGATCAGCATATAGAGGTATATATAAACGGCAACTTCATCGGAGCGCAAGACGGAGGCTACAGCCACTGTACTCTGGATATCACGGCCTACGGTGACAGCTTCAGGCTCAGGATAGAGGCAAGGGATGATCTGAGAGATCCGGCAGAGCCCTATGGCAAGCAAAAGCTTAAAAGAGGCGGCATGTGGTATACCCCCTTTTCGGGACTGTGGCAGCCTGTATGGATCGAGAGTGTTCCCGAAAGGTATGTAAATGAGCTTGTGATCAGCAC
>CACZNY010000373.1 GCA_902782655.1 uncultured Lachnospiraceae bacterium | reverse complement strand
TTTTATCGCTTCGAGCACGCCATTGTCTGCGTCTTCTTTTCCGTTCACCACCAGGATCATGGGAGACTGTATCACGGGGATGCGGTCAAGAACCATGATAACAGCTGTGGCAGCGAGTGAAAGTATTATTGCTACCTCCACGAGACCGGCTCCGCAGATGATGCCGACGGAGATCGACCAGAAGAGGAAGACCAGATCCATGGGATCCTTTACCGCGGTTCTGAAACGAACGATGGACAGAGCACCTACCATACCGAGGGAGATGACCACGCTTGACTGCACGGTGAGTATTATAGCCGCCGTTATCACTGACATCAGCACTAAAGACATATTAAAGCTCTTGGAATAAAATGTCTTTTTTGTAAGGAATCTGTACACGAGATAGATATAGATCCCCACGAGCAGCGAGAAAAACATGACTATAAGGATCTGTGTGGTGGAGAGCTCGATATTGGCGTAGCCCTCAAGAAAGGATCTTTTAAAGATGCTGGAAAATGTGTTCATATTTACCTCCTTGGATTAGACCGCCGGACACCGTATAACGTGAAGCAGCGGAAAATGCATACTTGCGTGTAAGATAGTATTTTGAAAAGGTCTCCCTGCGCATATGTCCGGTCTCTATGGCGTGACCGATATGATCAGGCAGGAAGGCATCAAACTTAACCTCGAGAAGATTCTGACCCTTCTCCATAACGGGACGGCTCATAAGCTCCCTGTCGGCAAGCAGGGCGTCCAGCTCGGAAGAAGAGCGTATATTACGGTCGAAGGTTACTCTCGTATTCCCTTCTTTGGCAATGAAGGGAGTGCGTTCGTATTCAACTATGATAACCGGATGCAGACCCTTTGTCTTTACATTCAGGATAAAAACATTGAGCAGAGGATGATTGTCTCCGGATATGGAAGCCTTACCCGACAAAAGGCTCCTGAAGCATTCCTCACTGATGGAGCAGGAGTCCTTTGATATGAGATCAGCCTTCCTCATCTTGCGCTCAAGGCTTATGAAACCTGAATTTCTGTCGTATATCCTTATGCGCCATTTCTCACGTTCGTCCGTGCCCCGGATATTATCCTCAAGAAAGCTGTCAGAGTAATCATCAAAATAAAGGCTTCTGATACTGTAAAAGCCTTTCTCACCCGCGTGTTTGTCCTTGCTCATAAAGGAAGATAATCTAAGCTCTGCCGGAAGCAGCCTTGACTCGGGCTGGACGTACTTGAATTCGTGTCTGTAGTGTCTTTTCTCGTCAAACATAGTGGAAATTATAGCATAATGGTATGGGAAATGCTATACTATACCCGCGGATGAAAATATGAACTTTTGGTGAAATCATAAGCCGCAATATATGCTGCCGCATCCGGGAAAATGCAGATCTGACCTGCGTTTTACTGAAGAAGCCTGTGCTGCGAAGCAGGACATGAGCTGCTATTGAGTGCCGGGCCATTCGCCTGCCGTAAGGCTTCGGCTCAATACGTTTGTCCTGTCGGCGTAGCCGATTCTGCATGGCGGAGTGTACGTTGCAATCGGGCGCATCGGCGATGCGCTGAATCGTAACGGACATGAAGAGCAGGGGCTTTACAGGTGCGGCCGGTGTTTTGGAGTTATTAACAGCAGTATAGTTAAGAGGTAAGACATGATCTGGAATGAAACAAAAGAATGCATGATGCGGGGGGATATCGAGGAGCTTCAGGGAAAGAGGCTTCACAAGCAGGTTAGCAGGATCTATCACAACGTGGAGTTTTACAGGAAAAAGATGCAGGAGACGGGAGTGGAGCCCGGAGACATACAGAGGATAGAGGATGTGACGAAGCTTCCCTTCACTACCTATGAGGATCTGAAGAATAACTATCCTTACGGCCTCCTCGCCGTACCGAGATCCGAGATAGTCAGGGTGCAGGCTTCATCGGGAACTACAGGCAAGCCGAAGGTGCTCTGCTATACCAGGAGGGATATTGAGATATGGTCTGAATGCGTGGCAAGGGCAATGTCTATGGCCGGAGTCTCAAGAGACGATGTGATACAGGTAGGCTACGGCTACGGACTCTTTACAGGCGGTCTGGGTGCACACTACGGAGCGGAGAATCTCGGAGCTACCGTTATACCCATGTCCACGGGTAATACAAAGAAGCTCATAGACATGATGATAGACTGCGAGGTCACGGCGATAGCCTGCACGCCCTCCTATCTTCTCCATGTGGCAGAGGCCCTGGAGGAGCAGGGACTGGTGGATAAGATAAAACTGAAATACGCTATCTGCGGAGCTGAGCCCTGGACGGATGCGATGAGAGAGCAGATGGAGCGGAGGCTGCATATCAAGGCTTACGATATCTACGGGCTTACCGAGATCATGGGACCCGGTGTTGCCTGTGACTGCAGATTCCATAAGGGGCTCCATATCTATGAGGATCATTTCCTTCCCGAGATCATCGATCCCGAGACTCTTGAGCCCAAGGCTCACGGAGAGCTGGGAGAGCTTGTGATAACGACGCTTACCAAGGAGGGCATGCCCCTCTTAAGATACAGGACCAGGGATCTGACATCGCTTGAATACGATCAGTGCGACTGCGGCCGTACCATGGCGCGCATACAGCGCTTCAGGGGAAGGTCTGACGATATGCTGGTCATAAGGGGAGTGAATGTATTCCCGTCGCAGGTGGAGCACGCGCTGCTTACCGTCGCAGGCACCACGCCGAATTACTTTATTACGGTCGACAGGATAAATAATAACGACACCTTCGATGTGGCGATAGAGGTCGAGGAGAGATTCTTCTCCGACGAGGTAAAGAAGCTTGAGAAGCTCCGCACGGAGGTGGAGAATGCCATACACCAGACTGTGGGGATCAAGGCAAAGGTGAAGCTCGTGGAGCCTAACGCCCTGCCGCATTCCGAAGGAAAGACAAAGCACATAGAGGACAAGAGGAAGCTCAGCTGATATTGACAGGAGGTTTACATAATTATGATGATCAAACAGCTTTCTGTTTTTCTTGAAAACAGACCCGGAACTCTGGACGAAGCGCTTAAGGTGCTTAAGGAAGCAGGCGTGAATATGACAGCCCTCTCCCTTGCGGACACGTCGGAATTCGGCATAATGAGGATAATATCAGATGACCCGGATGCTGCGAAGCAGGCTATGAAGAGCGCCGGATATACCTCCATTGTGAACGAGGTCATAGAGGTGGAGCTGAAGCACGAGGTCGGATATCTGGCGGGCATAGTGGGGAAGCTCTCCAAGGCAGGCGTCAATATCGAGTATATGTATGCCGCGCCCTCCGATAAGAGCTCTGCGAGGATGATAATAAAGACGGATGATGCCGTGAAAGCAGAGGAGGCTATAGGGTAAGCAGCCATGCAGGATGTCTGGCTTTTTTCGGATGGAAGCTCGAAAGGGAATCCGGGCCCCGGAGGCTACGGTACGATACTCAGGTTTACCGACAGCAGGGGCACGGTCCATGAGAAGGAGTACAGTGAGGGCTTTGCCGAAACCACCAATAACAGGATGGAGCTCATGGGAGTGATAAGAGGCTTCGAGGGATTGAACAGGCCCTGCCGGGTGCATGTGGTGACTGATTCCCAGTACGTGGTAAATGCCTTCGAAAAGGGCTGGCTTGAAAGCTGGGTCGCCCATGACTGGAGGGGGTCGGACAAAAAGCCTGTAAAGAATATAGATCTGTGGCAGCGGCTCATGGGCGCCATGGACGGACATGAATACTCCTTTGAATGGGTCAGGGGCCATGCGGGACATCCTGAGAATGAAAGATGCGATAAGCTTGCAACCGCGGCGGCAGACATGGCAGGATGAAAAAACGTACAAAGAAAAGGATAGGAATAGGGATAGCTGTGGCGGGAATGCTGGTGGCGGGGATAAACATCATCCTGGCCAAGTCGCAGTATGCCACGGCGGATCTTGAATATGAAGATATCGCGGCCAATGTCAGCGTCGAAGGAGAGGTGGAGGCTGTCCCCGTGGATGGGGGGGCTGATGCCGACGAGAATGATTTCACTTCCATGGATGAGGGGCCGCATTATGACATCGGCTCATATCCCAATCTGTCCGTGGATCATGCGGCGCTTAAGGCTCAGAACCCTGACTATAAGGGCTGGCTATATGTGCCCGGCCTTGAGATAAGCTATCCCGTGGTGCGGGGCAAGGATAATGATTACTATCTGCATCACACCTATGAGGGCACGGAGAATACGTCGGGCTGTATTTTCATTGATTCGGGCTGTGCCAAGGATATGGGGGATTACAATACCTTCATCTATGGACACAATATGAAAAACGGATCCATGTTCGGATCGCTTAAGAAGCTGCTCACTGATCCTTCTCCAATAGTGGAGAATCCTTATATATATTTTTACACTGAGGACGGGGTGTATGCTTACCGTACTTATTCTTTTCATAAGGTGCCTCCGAAATCAGACTATTTCGAATATGCAGTGACCCAGCGCAAGTACTGGGACTATATAGATATGGCGATCCGTGACAGATCCGAGGATATGGGCATCGCAGTGGACAAGAGGAAGAATTCCGTCACTCTTTCGACCTGTAACGGACAGGGGGAGGCTAAGCAGCGCTTCCTCGTGCATGCAATAAACGTAGGATATTTCAAGCCCACGGGATAATGGCTTACATCAGCGTATTTCATCTGATACCGGCACATATTCACCTGATATGCGTCGAAACCGGAAAGGAAAAATTAAGGACTAACCTTATTCAGGAAGGTGCAAATGAAGATCAAGCTTAAGAGTCATCATAAGAAACCCTGCATAGGCATTTTGTTCGGCAACTATCATTCGGATCACCCGAGGCAGCTGCTGCGCATG
>CACZNY010000372.1 GCA_902782655.1 uncultured Lachnospiraceae bacterium | reverse complement strand
GATATCGGGTAGAATATGTTAACCATTTAAGGACGGACAGAGGTTCGGACTTGTGGTTTATATTGCGTTGAGGGATAAAAGGGGATTACCGATCCCCTATGGAGGGTTTATATAATGCAAAGAAGAGGCAGAAGCAGGGGAAGAGGAAGAAACAGTTTCGACTTCAGGGAATTTTTGATGCAGTATTACCAGTATTTCATTGTCGGAGGTCTTTTCCTCATCCTTGTGATCGTACTGCTGATCTTTTCGGCTAAGCACAAGAGCAAAAAGGACAAGGAGGACGAGGCTGAGGCAACGGAGGCCACGACAGAGGTTACTTACGATGAGAACTCCGAGATCCCGCTTCCCACAGAGGATCTGCAGGTGGATGCCTATCCGGAGGTAAATGCCCTGGTAAGCTCCTATTTCACGGCAATGGCTTCAGGCGACGTGGATACTCTGTCAAGCATATGCAGCGACCTGGATGACGCCGCCAAGATAAGGATACAGGAAAAGGCAAATTATACGGAGAGCTATGATGACCTCAAGTGCTATACCAAGCCGGGACCCATACCTAATTCTTATATCGTATTTGCCTATTATCAGATAAAGTATGTGAATATCGACACAAAGGCGCCGGGACTGTCTTCACTCTATGTATGTACCGATGACAATACGGGACAGCTCTACGTCTATAACGGCGACCTTTCAGAGAATGTGTCCAACTATATCAAGGGCGTGGCAGCACAGGAGGATGTGGTAGCTCTGCTCAGTCAGGTGGATACCGAGTACAATGCAGCGGTAGAATCCGATAATACGCTTAAGGCATTCATGGATGCGCTTCCTGCAAGGCTTGACGAGGCAGTGGCTGCGCGTCTGGCATCAGGCTCCACGGCAGAAGATGGAGCGGCGGCTCCTCCCGAGGATACCGAGGTCACCGTCATGCTCACCGATGCGGTGCGCATCAGGTCGTCACCGGATGATTCGGATACCAGCAACGTGATAGCAAAGGCTGCAAAGGGAGATACCTATACCAAGATCGGAGATGAGGGCGACTGGACAAAGATCAGATATAAGGATACAGAGGCTTATGTAAGCTCTTCCTACGTTACCGAGGTCGACAGTGCGGGAGGCACTGAGTCCGCGGAGGGCGCGGCTCCTGCTGACGGCGGTGCAGCTCCTGCTTCAGGATCGGTGACTGTCAATGATGATTCGGTCAGAGTAAGGTCATCGGCTGACACCAGCAGCGATTCCAATATCATCGGAAAGGCAAATTCCGGAGAGACCTATACCCTGAAGGGAGAGGCTGACGGCTGGTATCAGATAGACTTCAAGGGACAGACAGGATATATAAAGGGTGAGTTTGCAACAAAGAATTAAGCTTGCAATATCCTTCAGACTGATGTATCATTCTTCGTGACAAAGGCGTCAACGGGAAGAGGTCGTTAACCTCTTTCCTTTGGCGCTTTAATTATTATCAATTTTCTTTAGGAGGGAAAAGCAATGTCATATGTAGATGAGGTGTACGATTACGTAGTAGAGAAGAATCCTGCCCAGCCTGAGTTTCATCAGGCGGTAAAAGAGGTCCTTGAATCACTCAGGGCAGTGATCGAAAAGGATGAGGAGAAATACCGCAGGGAGGCGCTCCTTGAAAGGATAGTGACTCCTGAGAGAGTGATCCTTTTCAGGGTTCCCTGGGTCGATGACAAGGGTCAGGTGCAGGTTAATAACGGATTCCGTGTACAGTTTAATTCCGCAATAGGACCCTACAAGGGCGGACTCCGTTTCCATCCTTCGGTCAATCTCGGCATCATCAAATTCCTTGGCTTTGAGCAGATCTTCAAGAACAGCCTTACGGGACTTCCCATCGGCGGAGGAAAGGGCGGATGCGACTTTGATCCCAAGGGCAAGTCCGACAATGAGATAATGAGATTCTGCCAGAGCTTCATGACAGAGCTTTTCAGACATATAGGTGCGGATACCGATGTACCTGCAGGCGACATCGGAGTAGGCGGCAGGGAGATCGGCTTCATGTACGGCCAGTATAAGAGGATAAGGGACGTATATGAGGGAGTGCTCACAGGCAAGGGCCTCACCTATGGCGGATCTCTTGCACGTACAGAAGCTACAGGCTACGGACTGGTTTATATCACGGAGGAGCTTCTTAAGGATCACGGCACAAGCCTTAAGGATAAGACCGTGGTAGTTTCCGGAGCAGGCAATGTCGCAATATATGCGATCCAGAAGGCACAGCAGCTTGGAGCAAAGGTTGTGTCATGCTCTGACTCCACAGGCTGGATCTATGATCCCGAGGGCATAGATGTGGCTCTCCTTAAGGAGGTTAAGGAGGTTAAGAGGGCAAGGCTTACGGAGTACGCCGCAGCCCGTTCATCAGCAGAGTATCATGAGAAGAAGAACGGCGAGCACGGCGTATGGAATATCAAGTGTGACGTGGCTCTTCCCTGCGCTACGCAGAACGAGCTGGATCTTGAGGACGCCAAGGCGCTTGTGGCAAACGGCGTACAGGCAGTATGCGAGGGAGCAAATATGCCTACTACCATGGATGCTACAGAGTATTTCCAGAAGAATAACGTTCTCTTCATCTGCGGCAAGGCTTCAAATGCAGGCGGCGTTGCAACCTCTGCTCTTGAGATGAGCCAGAATTCCGAGAGGCTTTCATGGACCTTCGAGGAGGTAGACAGCAAGCTTCAGGGCATCATGGCAAATATCTACAGGAGCATTTCGGAGGCAGCTAAGGAATACGGTATGGAGGGCAACTATGTGGCCGGCGCCAACATTGCAGGCTTCAAGAAGGTAGCCACTGCCATGGAGGCACAGGGAGTGGTCTGATAAAAAGCATAAAGAAGATATGCTTAAGGCGGGATGAGGCTTTCATCCCGCTTTTTTTAGATTGAACGATAAAGCTGTCGAATGTGCGCCGTGCAGTTACAGGTTTTTCCGATTTACATTCATCAGGTCTTGAATTAAGATATACTATGTGCAGCGGAAGAAAACCGTCTTTATATACAGAGGCTGACGCTGATGGAGCCGGTGTGCGCAGGGGTTGTCCGATGATACTTGGAGAGATACCGAGAGAAGACAATATCATAATATCCTTTGAGATAGGCACAAAGCATTTTGACTTTACTACCTCGCTCCTTCCCAAGGTCGATAAGGATGAGCCGGAGCTTGTGGTTTATTCGGAGCCCATCATGATACAGGGAAGCTGCTTAAAGATCGACAATAACAGATGCCATAATCAGAGCCTGAAGTATTTCAATCAGCGCTCAGGAAGGACCCACATCTGGACAGATCCCGAGATAGAATACAGGCCAAAGCCCAGAGGGCATTATCACATCAAATGCAATGATGAGAGCAGGCTTGAGAACAGGCGGAGGGCTTTGCGGGTTCCCATAAACTTCAGATCGACCTGTACCATGAGCAATCTTGACGGGAAGTACCCCTGTACGGTGTGCGATGTGTCGGTCACCGGCGTAGGCATAAATATAGATATCGCGCTGGCGGAAAAAAATCCGGTCCACAGGCTTGTATATACCCGCTTCAGGGATGAGATCATGGGAAAGGATTTTTATATCACCGCAAGGGTGCTCCATTCGACCCAGCTTGACCGCAAAACCTCCAGGTGCGGCTGCGAGATAGTCACTGTATCGCCTTCGATCAATGAATATATAAATCTAAAGCAGATGCACAAGCTGGCCAGAGCCAATCTTTACGACGAGATAAAGCAGATGACTGTAGCCGATGAGCCGGAGGAAAACAGGAGGAAGGGCATAGAATTCAGTGAAAGCTTCAGGCGGCTCCATCCGATATCCTTCTTAAGCCACGGTGATCCATGTCCTGTCTGCGAAAAGGGACATGTGATGTTCATTGACGGCGTATTTGTCTGCTCTGAATGTGAGTCCATAATGGATCCGTGACAGGGGTTTTGAACAGTGAATACACATGACATTTTACTGACCGTACAGTATATAACAATAAGCGCGCTTTTTATTGAGACCCTGATCGTCTTTTTTAGATGGAAAAACTCGATCCATTCCTGTCTGATCCTGGCATGCCTTGCATCCTTTATCAGTAATATGGGTTATCTCTTTGAGATGAAGGCTGAAAATGAGGAAGCTTTTTTCACAGCCCTCAAGCTTTCATATGTCGGAAGGATCTGGATAGTCCTGGCCTTTTTTCTGTTTGCCGCCAAAATGTGCCGGAAAAGGATACCGAAGTGGGTGCTCCTTTTTCTTGTGGCCATACATACAGGCTTTTATCTGGCGGTGCTTACTGCAGGGAGCGGCAGCCTGTACTATACAGATTACCAGTTTATCCCGGGCAGACCGTTTCCGGTCTTTATTCATGGCAATGGTATCGTACATGACCTTTTCATAATGACCAATGCCGTCCTCATAGTCCTCTCCATGTCATGGGTCCTCCGGGAATTCATCAGGGAAGAGAACAGGTCCTTCAAAAAAAGGCTTTTATTCCTCATCTTTGCCTTCAGTGTCCAGATCATCTCTTTCGTTCTGGAGATCAGCAATGTATTTTATATTTCAAGATATTATGATCTTACCATGCTCGGAGCTCTTTTCGGGACTGCATTCATGCTGACCGGGATATTGAAGTTTGATCTTCTGGGCACGAGGGAGATAGCGAGGGACTTTGCCATAGACAGGATTTCTGAGGGTATCATAGCCGTGGATAATGAAGGCCGGATACGGTATTACAATGAGCCTGCCGCAAGGATCTATCCGCAGTTCAATGCCTTTTACTCCACGGAGCCGGGCGGGATGGAAGCCGTGGACCGGGAAGCACCGATATACACTCCGTATGACATTGTAGCCTTTATAGATGATGCCATCAGGACAGGTGATACGCTTAAGGTCGGTGACCGTATCTTTACTCCCGAACAGAATGATCTGGTGTACAAGGGCGAGAGCTACGGAAGGCTGTATGCCCTGGTAGATGATACAGAGCATTTCAGATATATGGAGGAGCTGAAAAAACAAAAGGAGATTGCGGATAATGCTAATAATGCCAAGAGCAGATTTCTCGCGAATATGTCTCATGAGATAAGGACTCCCATAAATGCCGTGCTTGGCATGGATGAGATGATACTGAGGGAGTCGGAGGATAATGCCATCCGTTCCTATGCTGCTGATATCATGTCGGCGGGGCATACCCTTCTTTCCCTGATCAATGATATCCTGGATCTTTCGAAGGTCGAGGAGGGCAGGATGGAGATCATACCCGTTCAATACGATCTGTCCGTGCTTATCAATGATATTGTAAATATGATCCGTGACAGGGCAGCGCAGAAGGGGCTGGAGTTCAGCGTGAAGGCGGATGAGCACATCCCGCGCCTTCTGCTCGGGGATGAGATCCGTATCAGACAGTGTGTGATGAATCTTTTGACCAATGCAGTCAAATATACCGAAGCCGGCGGGGTGACTCTTACGGTCTCCTTTACGGAAAAGGATAAGGATCATATCCTTCTTAAGTTTACCGTCGAGGATACGGGTATAGGCATGAAGGAGGAGGATATGGAATATCTGTTTTCTCCTTACATGAGGATAGAGGAGGAGAGGAACCGCACCATCGAGGGCACGGGGCTTGGCATGACCATTACGAGGCAGCTGCTTGAGCTTATGGGGAGTACCCTTAGGGTTAAAAGCGAATACGGAAAGGGATCGGTATTCTCCTTTGAAATGGAGCAGGAGGTCATAAGCCGGGAGGAGCTCGGCGAAAGCTCACACCACTTTCATAATGCGGAGGATAAGCTTGAGGAATATCATGAGCTCTTCCATGCGCCCGAGGCGAGGATACTCGTGATAGACGATACGGAGATGAACCTTACGGTGATGCAGAACCTTCTGAAAAAGACACGCATTCAGATAGATACTGCCCTGTCCGGAAGGGAGGGGCTTAAGCTTGCAGAGGATAATCAATATGATGTCTGCTTTATCGATCATATGATGCCCGATCTTGATGGCATCGAGACCTTAAGGCTCATAAGGAAGATGGAGAAAAACAGGGAGATACCGGCCGTGGCGCTTACTGCAAATGCGATTTCCGGAGCCAGGGAGATGTACCTTAATGCCGGCTTTACTGATTATCTTTCAAAGCCCATAGATGGAGCAGGACTTGAAAAAATGCTCTGCGCCCTGCTTCCTGATGAGAAGCTTCAGGCGCCGGACAGCGTCTGCGGGGAAGAGGAGGGGCAGCCTGCCGGATCGGATAACGGATCAGCCCTGGAAAGCCTTAAGGATATCGACACGAAGGAGGGCATCATAAACTGCGGGTCGGAGGAAGGATATCTTTCCGTGCTTTCGGTATTCCACAGGACTGCTGCTTTCAAGGCGGATGAGATAGAGGAGTATTACAGAAAGGGTGATATCGAAAACTATACCGTGAAGGTACATGCGCTTAAGAGCTCTGCCCGCATCATAGGGGCGGGCAGCATTTTTGAGCTTGCCCTGAGCCTTGAGGAAGCCGGCAACAGGGGGGATAAGGCGTACATAGAAGCCAATACGGGCAGGCTTCTTGATATGTACCGCACGCTTGATGATAAACTGTCCTTCCTTGACAGATCTGAGGATGACCTGCCGCCTATAGGGAGTGATACTCTTAAGGAGGCGTATCAGACCATTTATGAGATAGCAGGGAGCATGGATTACGGCATGATGGAGGATATGCTGGAAAAGCTTAACGGGTATATCCTGCCGGCTGAGGACAGGGAGATCATATCAAGGATCGAAGCAATGCTGACGCAGCTTGACTGGGACGGGATCATACAGCTTGCCGGGGAAAGAGCAGGATAAATGAAGACTGCAGTAAAAAAACAGGCAGCCGTAGCAGCGCATACCATAAAAGCAGGCCTTGCCATGATCATACCTGTGCTTTTCATCGGAAGCATAGCGGTCCTGCTGAATGGATTTCCCTTGCAGTCATATCAGGACTTTCTGGATTCGTTTCTCGGAGGGGCGCCAAGAAGCATCATCAT
>CACZNY010000371.1 GCA_902782655.1 uncultured Lachnospiraceae bacterium | reverse complement strand
GATCGGGACGCAGGGCAAAAACAGCCCTTTGGCTGTTTTTGAGCGCCGTAAAGATGCGCAATGCGCATCTGGCGCCGGGCCGCGCAGCAAAACAGTAAAAACAAAATATAAACTGCGGCCTCAATAGGAGATAGATGAACTACATTGTACTTGATCTTGAATGGAATATGGGGAATCGAAGGGAAGAGCTTAAGGTTATGCCCTTTGAGATAATAGAGATCGGAGCAGTGAAGCTTGACAGTGGAAAAAGCGAGATCGAGAGATTTTCCCGTCTTATTCATCCTAGGGTATACCGGCGGATGCACTGGATGAATAAAAGTATTGTGCATATCAGTAACTCAGACCTGAAAAGCGCTGCCGGATTTGAAGAGGTGTATTCCGAGTTTCTTGCTTTTTGCGGGGACGATCCTTATATTTTCTGTACCTGGGGGGATACTGATCTAACGGAGCTGCAGAGGAATATATTTTATTTTGACTGTATACCCCTGACGGAGGGACCTCTGGAATATCTGGATGTACAAAAGCTCAACGGATACAATGAAGGCTCCCACAAAAACCGTATATCCCTTGAAAAGGCCGTAGAGAAATATGAGATATCAGAAGTTACGGATTTTCACAGAGCAGTGAACGATGCCTCCTATACGGCAGAGATCCTGAAGCACATAGATTCCCGGTTTGAAAAATATACCTCCTTCAATACTTACTATGCCCCGGAGGATCGTGAAAAAGAGATCGAAAGAGATTACGGAGATTATATAAAGCAGATATTTAAATGCTATAAGGATAAGCATACGCTGATACATGATAAAAGGATCCGTAATCTGAGCTGCCCGGTCTGTAAAGCCGTGCTGGAAAAAAGTATACCTCCTTTTTCCCTCAATGGTAAGAATTATCTGATGATGGGATCCTGTAAAGATCATGGGACAGTTAAGGCAAAGATCAGGATAAAGAAGAATGAACAGAATAATCTTCCCTATGCGGTGAAAACCACCCGCATCATAAATGATGAAGAAAAAGATGCTTTGGAAAAAAAGTATCAGAAATCAATATCATCAAAACTGGAATGATATCTTTTCTGCCTTTTCCTTATCTCCCGCCGCCTGTTCATGGCGTTCCCGATGTTATATACCTTCATTATATGTATGATAAGAATGATCAATATGATACCGGCGATAAAACCGGCTATATACGGTATAAATTTAGTTACGTCAATATAAGTGACCTTCTGCTTTGAGGCAGAGCCGGTAAGTATATTCCCGACATTATCAGGACTCATCTCAGGCTCATCCAGTATCAGGAAGGTCCTGCCTGCGAATTCACCGTTAAGATAATAGTTAACTTCTCCCAATCTGCCGTCAGCGGTATCATCGGCATATTCAATGGCTGAATCAAGCCTGGAGAAGGACGTACCCTCCGGTAAAATGACATATCCTGAGGTATCAAGGGAGATAAAAGATCTTGTATCGCCAAAGGTAGTGTCATACGTTTGGAAAAAACCTGCTTCATGCATGTTATAATTATCATCATTTTCCGAGATATTCAGCTTTGTATAGTTTCCAAAGCCAAAGTCAAACAGAGTTCTGGTGTCCGTGTAATTCTTTTCTGACGCATCCTTCATTACGACACAGATAAGAGATAAACCGTTGTTTTCCGCGACAGTGACCAGAGTAGCACCTGCAGCGATCGTATAACCCGTTTTGCCCCAGACAACGGGATCATATGCGTATTCCAGACCCTCATACATCTTATGGTGGTTTAACAGGTGTATTTCATCAGGCTGGGTAGGAGTTACTGCTACATCATATGTCCTCATGGAGGCGAGGCGTCTGCAGGTATCATTATCATTAAATGCCCTGGCTATCAATGCCATATCGTGAGGGGAGATATAATGGTTGTCATTTGGAAGGCCGTTTGCATTTTCAAAATGTGTATTTGTACAGCCCAGCTCCCTGGCTCTTTCATTCATAAGGTCAACAAATGCCGGTATAGAACCCGATACATGCTCGGCAATGGCTGAGGCGGCCTCATTGGCAGAAGCGAGCATTACACAAAGGACAGCTTCCTCCATGGGAATAGCCTGCCCAACATCCAGTCCTACATTCGAAGAAGTCCTGTCTATACCGAATACTGCTTCACTGGACATTGTGACGGTTTCGGTAAGGGAGCAGTTTTCTACTGCAAGAAGACAGGTCATTATCTTTGTTATGGATGCAGGAAAGTACGGGGTGTCCATGTTTTTCTGGTAAAGGATCGTTCCGCTTCCCGCATCCATAAGGATCGCTCCCTCCGCCGTGATCTTTGGTGCTGCAATATCACCCAGAGTCTGAGACGGCATATGGACAGCTGCTGATTCTGATACAGAAACTTCTGCCTCTGCCTCTGAGGAATCATCTGAGACGGATTCCGCTGCATGGACTGTCCTGTGGAATGTCTGAGTCAGTATCAGGCAGACGGATAAGAGCAGAAAGAGTACTTTCAGGGATTTTGACTTTTTTCTCTGGCAATGTAGTATAGTCATGATAAAGTATATTTTAAGATTGACAGGCGAAAAGGTCAAAGAAAATAAGGAGAAGGGTATGCGGTTAAGACATATTCCCGGAGCAGAGGAAGAAATAGAAGAGAGCATCTGGGTTTATCACAGTCCGGATGAGGTAAAAAACAGCATAGGATCCCCACTATATATCGAGATAGGAATGGGAAAGGGAAGGTTTATCCTTGAAAATGCTCTTTTACATCCGGAAATTAATTATATTGGAATAGAGATGTATGAAAGCGTCATGATAAAGGCGACCAGAAGACTGGACCGGATGCCTGAAAGAGAAAGACCCGGCAACCTTAGATTCATCCGGATGGATGCCGCAGACATCAATGAATACTTTCCAAATGAAAGCATTGACAGGATATATCTCAACTTCTCGGATCCCTGGCCAAAAACCAGGCATGCCCACAGAAGACTGCCCTCGGCAATGTTCCTGAAGAGGTTTTACAAGGTGCTTAAAGAAGACGGGGAGATAGAATTCAAGACGGATAATACCGGATTATTTGATTTTGCAATGAAGGAATATGATAAAGCCGGATTTTCGCTGAAATACAGTACCTATGATCTGCACAATGACCCGGAGGAAATGAAAAACAATGTAATGACGGAATACGAGAAAAAGTTTTCCGCCAAGGGCAACAGGATTTGCAAATATGTGATAAAAAAGATAAAGTAAATCCATGGCCGATTCCAGTATCACAAAAAACGCCCTAGCCATGGCGCTTAAACAGCTTATGAAGACCCAGGGGTTTGATAAGATCTCTGTTTCTGAAATCTGTAAAGAATGCGGAATGAACCGGAAGAGCTTTTATTATCATTTCAGGGACAAATATGATCTTGTCAACTGGATATTTTACGTTGATTTTCTGGGAACGCTGCAGGTCGCATCATACCAGAACGGATGGGATGCTCTTTTGGAGCTGTGTGAGAAGTTCTATTCAGACAGGGATTTTTACCTTGAGGCTTTGAAGATAGAGGGGCAGAATTCCTTTCATGATTATGTGATCGATACACTTCGTCCTCTTATCATCTATTTTACCGAGGATGTTTTCAGCGGGGGGCCTGAGAGGGATTTCTTCTATGTCTTTTTTGCAGATGCCTTTCTTCATGCCATATTGCACTGGCTCCAGGACGATATAAATATGAAGCCAGAAGAATTCGTCGATAATCTGAGGGAGGTATTTCGGCTTATAGCTGCACGGGCTATGAAAGGGGGGCATACGGAGGAGCCGTCCTCTCAAGAGCCGTGATGATATCCGTATCAAGTATATTGATATCTGTACCGGAAGGGTAGATAATATCCCCATCAGAAGAGATTTCAAAAATAAAGGGCATGTCCGATATCATTTCATTCACCAGGCGGATGTCAGCATAAACATCCCAGACAAGTATAGGATATTCCTGCTCCATCCGGGATTTTTTTGCAAACTTTCCGGCCACTCCTTTATCACTGTCCTTTTGTATAAGGAAAATAAAAGCGCTTCCGTATGAAAGCCACGAATCTATATAGTCACCGTAAGAGAGTTTTTCAACCTCGTCCGTAGTATACTGATAATGTACAACATACAAGGCCTTAATCTCCTTTAACCTGTGACAGGTGTTCATGGCATCCCCGGCAGCTATGTTTACCGAAATGACTGTGTTCCCGGATTCCTTCAGGTTCTCAGCCTGTTCGTTTGAAATCTGCGCGTCATTTATAAAAAGGAAGAAGGCGCATTCCGGATGTTTTATTAATACATCTGTAAGAGCGGGATCATCCGGCAGACCGTGCTCCTTTATTATCACATAGGTGTTTACACCAAGCGGAGAGAGCCTGTCGATTATACTATTCAGATCATCAGCTTTCAGACGGCTTGTATTATCGCTGTCATAATGTATCTGGACTACCCAGGGGAGCATGTAGCCCCGGCTTTCCGATTCCTTCCTTATAAGGCGCGCTCCATAGGTCCAGCTGTTGTAGCCCATGTTGAGACCGAAGGTCTTTATGGCCTTGTGATCTACTGTGGCAAGGAAGTCTTCCAGCATTTTGTAATAGGGGCTGTCATCATTCTTCAGAAGGTTGGTGATATGACCGAAGGAGGCTTTTTGAAAACGTCCTTCGGAAAACTGTTTACCCATATCCGCAAGACGTCTTAAAGAGCGCTTGGGATCGTCAGTTACATCTCTTATGCCGCGGTCAACGACCGTTTCTATCAAAACTCTGGTATAATTCTTCCCTTCCATGATCTTCCTCCATCATAGAAACAATCAATAATCTATGACTTTCTGAATGAAAAATCGGAATTTCACTCAGAAATCCCGCATTCTGCGGGACACGCCGACCGGCAAGCCGGCCGCCTGGT
>CACZNY010000370.1 GCA_902782655.1 uncultured Lachnospiraceae bacterium | reverse complement strand
CTGATAAGACAGAGATCTCTGTAAAAGAGGAAGTAAATACAGACAGTAAAAAAGATAATAAAGTAATGCATTATTCCATCAGAATAACTTCGGATATGGCAAATGATCTTGAGCTCGCCAAATTCGTATATGGAGATTTTGCCAAATATGTACGTACTCTGATAAAAAAAGATATGGAAAAAAACAGAAAAGAATATGAGGAGATCAGAGAAAAAAGACGCGCGATGTTCTGAAAATGATATAGCAGGCTTCTGACACAAGTATATACCCTTTTTCACACAATTTTGGGGTTTAGGTGGGGAATGAAGTTATTGGGTGGATTAAGTTTATTATTGATGACAGGGTAATCTCCAATTCGGTTCCCTGGTGGAACTGAATTGGAGAAAAATATTATTTCTTTATCCTGATTTTAGCCCATTCAATTGCGTCATCTATATGAGGCCTGAAATTATCTTTACCTATTTTATCAGCAAAACCATCCTTGATCATTGTATTCATCGGCTGTTCGTTAACATGTGAAAATACAAGTTCTATATCTTTTGCCTTACAGCGTTCATAGAACTGTTCCAAGGAATGCATTGCCGTTGCATCAAGTGCAGGCACACCTCTCATACGGATTATTATAACTTTGGTTTCATCACGAAAATTCATCGTATCAATCTGCCCCGAGCTTCCAAAAAACATGGGACCGTATATTTCGTACACCCTTACCTGCGGTGGAATAGGCTTGAGATTCATTCCATCGGGATCATCATCGGGATCGTAGTACTTCCAGCCCATAACACCTGATTCCTCGCTCATTCTCTTCATAAATAGAAGCACAGCAAAAAGCATTCCTATTTCTATAGCAATTACAAGATCAAATACCACTGTAAGAACAAATGTTGTTACCAGTACTATGATATCGCTTTTGGGAGCTGTTTTACAAAGATGTACGAAGGTTCTCCACTGACACATATTGTAGGCAACCATGAACAGTATGGCAGCAATGGCAGGCATAGGTATTAAAGCGGCATAGGGCATAAGTATAACGAGCACCAGAACAAGAACAACGGAATGTACCATTCCCGCAACGGGAGTACGTCCGCCGTTCTTAATATTTGCAGCCGTTCTTGCTATGGCTCCTGTAGCAGGTATACCTCCGAACAGAGCAGATCCAATGTTTCCGCAGCCCTGGGCAATAAGCTCCATATTGGAACGATGATGTGAATTTATCATACTGTCTGCAACTACACATGATAGCAGAGATTCTATTGCTGCAAGGATTGCTATGGTAAATCCGTCAGGCAGAGCCGCACTTATCCCGGACATTGTAATATGAGGCATATGTATAGATGGAAGTTTATTGCTTATTGTATATAAATCTCCGATGGTATTTACATTTATGCCTGTAAATTTAACGATAAGTATTCCAGCAATAACGGCAATTAAAGAGGCAGGTATTTTGTCATTTATCTTTGGCCACACTATAAGAATGACTAGGCATAAAAGTCCTACAAGGAAAGCGTGGAAATTAAAGGTTCCGAAGTTAGAACCGAAGGCCTTAAGTTTATCTACAGTTTCTATGGTAACTGTACCCTTGGGATATATAAGCCCGAAGAAATCTTTGAGCTGTCCTATAATTATGGTCACGGCGATACCTGATGTAAAACCGGTTGTGATCGTATATGGTATGAATTTAATAAGTCCGCCAAGACGGAGAAAGCCCATTATTATAAGGATTATACCGGCTATGACCGTTGCAAGGACCATGCCATCCATTCCGTTTTTTGCTATTATACCCGCGACTATCGTTGCAAAAGCTGCCGTGGGACCTGCTATCTGTACACGGCTGCCACCCAGGAGAGATATTATAAAACCTGCGATTATTGCTGTGTATAATCCTTCTTCGGGACCTACACCGGATGCCAGTGCAAGAGCTATGGAAAGGGGTAATGCAATGATCGCAACTATAAGTCCTGATACTATATCCGTACCAAACTGTTTCATACTGTAGTGTTTAAGTGTGCTGAAAAGCATTGGTTTTAGTTTATCTTTATTCATTTGTCCCACTCTTTCATTTTGCAATTTGACACAACTGTATCATTATATGTTTGTTGATTCTATTTTTCAATGTTTTTTCTAAGAGATTGTTTATGGTATAGAATAAAGTAAATGTATTTTTTTAAATATGTGCCGTTCTGAATGGTTGAGAAATGGCAAAATAGTCAATAGTATGTTATCATTAAAAAGATAGCAGGTATTGCGGAATATGGTAATTGGGAAAATATATATGCGGAAAGCATATTACGGAACTTTTGCAGGGATAAAGTAGAATAAATGGTTTTCAGGAAGGAGAGAGCAGTGACCAGATTTTACACATTAAATGATGGGACTCTGATTCCAAATATTGGTTTTGGAACATATAATGAAGAATTCATGGATAACAGGAAGATAGTTCTTCAGGCTATAGAGTGCGGATACAGGTTTTTTGATACCGCATCACTATATGAAACCGAACGCTCGCTGGGTAATGCACTTATTGAAAGTGGTATATCGAGATCAGAAGTTATAATAGAGACAAAATTATGGATCGATGAAATGGGTGCGGAAAATGTTGAGAAGGCGTTTGAACGTTCAATAAACCGCCTTCAGACCGATTATGTTGATATATACATGATACACTGGCCGAGACAGACAGGTAAAGATGATGAGAAATGGAAGACTCTTGACATAGAAACCTGGCAGGCAATGGAAAAGCTTGTGGAAAAGGGAAAGGTTAAAAGACTGGGACTCAGTAATTTTCTGCCGCATCATCTAAAGAATATTCTTGATAATTGCAAGATCAGACCGGTTGTAGACCAGCTGGAAATTCATCCGGGATATTCTCAGGAGAAAGCGGTAGCATACTGCCTGGATAATGATGTGCTGCCTATGGCATGGTCGCCTCTTGGAAGAGGAAGAGAGAATGCTACAATAGGCAATTCAATCCTGGTTCGCCTTGCAGGTAAATATGGCAAGAGTGTTCAGCAGATCAATCTTCGTTTCCTGCTGCAGAAAGGTATTCTTCCCATTCCCAAGGCTTCTACGCCGGAGCATATGAGATCAAACATGGAGGTGTTTGATTTTGAATTATCAGAGGATGATGTATCAATGCTTTCGTGTATGCCGCAGACAGCATGGCTTGGAGAACATCCGGATTTTGTAATTCCTGACAGGAAGAGCAATCCCGATAATTAATACAGGTGCAGAAAATACCTTTCTAAGAGTGTCTAAAAACCGGAAAATGATAATTTAGAAGCAGGACTGTAATATGGGATTGACTACCGGGGATAGTATTTCTGTAATAATGGTTTTTATACAGGGAATGATAAGTTTTTTTTCTCCCTGTGTTTTGCCGCTGCTTCCTTTATACATAGGATATTTGGCGGGAGGTACTACGGTATACGTCAGGGATGGGGAAGCTCAATATGACAGAAAAAAGGTATTGCTGAATACACTGTTCTTTGTGATTGGTATAGGTTTTTCTTTTTTTGTTCTGGGTCTCGGAATCAGGGCTATAGGGCGGTTTTTTTCAGGTAATCAGATGCTTTTTGCAAGGATTGGCGGGCTTATAATAATACTGTTCGGTTTGTATCAGCTTGGTCTGTTTGGAAGTATTGAAAAGCTTGACAGAGAAAGACATCTTCCCATGAATCCGGATAAGATGGCTATGTCGCCGATCACAGCTCTTTTGATGGGGTTTGTATTCAGCTTCGCATGGACGCCCTGTGTAGGACCGACGCTTTCAAGTGTGCTCATTTTTGCCTCCTCAGCAAAGGATTCCGCAATGGGTTTCCTGCTTATAGGAGTATATACTCTTGGGTTTGCAATGCCATTTCTACTGGCTGGTATTTTTACTACATCACTTTTGGTTCTTTTCAGGAAACACCGCGGGATTGTCAGGTATACGGGCAGGGTCGCCGGCGTTCTTATACTGCTTATGGGCTTAATGATGCTGACGGGACACATGAATGGTATAACTGCGTATATGTCACGTATATCGGGATCTGACAGTTCATATGAACAAGATACGGTAATAGAAGATATATATAAAGATGCCCAGTCAACCGATACACCTGATAAAGTGTCTGCTACATCTGATACAGCAGAGGTAACCTCTGAGGAAGGTTCAAAAGAAGATACAGAAGAATCACAACAGGATGTATCAGGGAATGCTCAAAATGAGGAAATAATTCCGGCTCCGGATTTTACCTTAACCGATCAGCTTGGGAATACACATACACTGTCTGAGTATAAAGGAAAGATTGTATTTCTGAATTTCTGGGCGACATGGTGTCCGCCGTGCCGTGCAGAGATGCCATATATACAGGAATTATATAATGAGAATATAAATGATCCCGAATCAGATGTTGTAATACTCGGAGTGGCATTTCCCGGGCACGGAAAAGAGACTGATACGGAGGGAATCATTGAGTTTTTAAATAAAAACGGTTATACATATCCGACAGTTATGGACACTGAAGGAGAGCTTATATATTCATATTATATAACGGCATATCCAACCACATATATGATAGACAGGGATGGAAATATTTTCGGTTACGTGCCCGGAAGTATGACAAGAGATATAATGGATAATATAATAGAGCAGACAAGAAACAAATGACGGTTTAACTTTATGAAGATATGGTAATATATAAGAAAGAAATAGGAATTGCTTATGAAAGAAACTGGAATAAACAGCTTCCTTAGGTCTTTAAGATCAATATGGAATAATCTGGACAGATCCATATATGTGGGGGACCGGTTAAAATCCCATAAGCGGGCACTTACGCTTGTCAGTATAGTTACGACTGTACTGGGTCTGGTACTTATTATAATTGATGTGACCACGGGAAAATATTCCATGATGGTTGCAGCT
>CACZNY010000369.1 GCA_902782655.1 uncultured Lachnospiraceae bacterium | reverse complement strand
TATAGACGGCATAAGGGACGGATACAGGGAGGATCTCGGGACGGTGCTGCTTACGGGCGCTACGGGCTTCCTGGGGATACATGTGCTGGGTTATCTTCTTGAGCATACCTCGTCAAAGATCATCTGTCTCATACGCAAGGGAAATGCGGAGAGCGTGGACAAGCGAATGAAGACCATGCTCATGTATTACTTTGACAAGCCCTATAATGAAGCCTTTGAAGCTGAAAGGGTACTGACTCTTGACGGGGATATCACGGACAGGGATAAGGTGCTGGCACTCAACAAGGTACCCTTCGATACAGTCATAAACTGTGCGGCCTGTGTCAAGCATTTCGCAAACGACGATATACTGGAGAGGGTAAATGTCACGGGTGTAAAGAACCTTATGACGCTCTGCGAGGAAACGGGAAGGCGTCTCGTGCAGATATCCACGGTTTCCGTAGCCGGTGAGAATGTGGATCATGCCCTTCCCTCACATCTTGTGATGAATGAGACCATGCTTTTCTTCGGGCAGGATCTTTCCAATCAGTATGTCCGCTCGAAATTCGAGGCTGAGAGGGCCATGCTTAATGACATCGCAAAGGGAAAGCTTGACGGTAAGATAATCCGTGTGGGCAATCTCATGAGCAGGGAGAGCGACAGTGAATTCCAGGCCAACTCCATAACCTCGGGCTTCATGCGTTCACTGAGAGGCTATGTCACCATAGGCGCTTATCCCGAATCGGAGATGGCAAGACCCGTGGAATTCTCACCCATAGACGTGACGGCAGAGGCGGTAGTGCGTCTTGCAGGGACTCCTTCGCGGTATACGGTATTCCATGCGGTAAACGGACACTGGATAGAGATGGGCGACCTGATAGCCGCTGTCAATGAGGCCGGACTTAAGGTCGATATGGTGAGTGACAGGGAATTCCAGAAGAGGCTTAAGGAAGCTCTTTCGGATGAGAAGAAGAACATGCTTGTGTCGGGGCTTATAAGCTACCTGTCCTCTGATGCGGACAGCGTACGGTCATATGTGGGAGAGGATCATGCCTTTACCAAGAACGTACTCTACAGGCTGGGCTTCCGCTGGCCGCTGACGGACGAGAAGTATCTTACGGGAGCCATAGAAGCGCTGATCACCATGGGCTTCTTTGATGAGGAGGAGTAAAGGAGGCTTTTGACGCAGGGAGCATGGTTGTTTATAATCATTCCCGGCTGATGATACGGATTTTTTGGAAAAAGGAGGGCTTATGAGCCGGATCTTATTGATAGATGATGATGAAGACATGCTTGCCATAACCGAACGCTGGCTTAAGAAGGCGGGCTATGAAACCGATACGGCGTCATCGGGGAAGGCAGCGCTTGAATACCTTGGTGAAAATACACCGGATCTCATACTGCTGGACTATGCGATGCCTGAGATGGACGGGCCTGCCGTGCTGAAGGCTGTACGCTCCGATCCGGGGCTTGACGGGATAAAGATCCTGTACAGATCCGGTATGGATGACGGAGATATAGACAGGGACGGGGGCGGTGCTGACGGAGTGGTACCTAAGTCAGAGGGAAAGCCCGGCCTGATAAAAGCAGTGGAGGAGGCTCTTAGTTGACGGAGGAAAAGAAGGACTGGGTACTGATAATCGATGACAGCGATGAAAGCCGGGAGATAGCAGGCTATATCCTGGAGCATGAGGGGATAAGAGTTACCAAGCTCTCCTCGGGGCGCGAGGCGCTTGATTATCTGGAAGGGATGATGCCGCTTCCGGATCTGATACTTCTGGATCTCATAATGCCCGAGATGAACGGGTTTGAGGTGCTTAGAAGGCTTAGGGAGAGGAATGACGCCGAGAGCAGGATACCGGTGATCATGCTTACCGCGGATGATGACAAAAAGTCTGAGGTGGAGGGGCTTCGTGAGGGGGCTGAGGATTATATCCTGAAGCCCTTCGTCCCGGAGATCTTAATCCTCAGGGTAAGACGTACCATAGAGCTTTCAAGATTCAGGAATGACCTTGCAAAGGAGGTCGCGCTGAAGACAAGGGAAAACAGCCGGCTGGTGCTGCATGTGGTACAGACGCTCGCTGAAGCCATAGACGCAAAGGACAGCTATACCAACGGACATTCGGGGCGGGTGGCCGCCTATGCCCGTGAGATAGCAAAGCGGCTGGGCTACAGCGAGGATGAGACGGATGCTGTATATATGATGGGGCTTTTGCATGATGTGGGAAAGATAGGAGTCCCCGATGAGATAATAAACAAGCCGGCGCGGCTTACGGACGAGGAATTCGCGCGTATCAAGGAGCATCCCGTGACAGGGGAGAGGATCCTCAGGAAAATAAAGGAAACACCGAGGCTTTGCTACGGCGCCAGGTGGCATCATGAAAGAGTTGACGGAAGGGGATATCCTGACGGGCTTAAGGGGGATGAGATACCGGAGGAAGCCCGTATCATAGCCGTTGCTGATGCCTATGATGCAATGACCAGCAACAGGAGCTACAGGGATGTGCTGGATCAGTCCGTGGTGCGTGGAGAGATCGAAAAGGGAAAGGGGAAGCAGTTTGACGAGCGCATCGCCGACGTGATGCTTTCCCTCATTGATGAGGACAAGGGCTATATCATGAGAGAGGGCGCCGCCGAGGAGGCGGGGCTTAAGGAAAAGAGCGAGGCTGAGACTGCAAAAGGCAGGGAGGAGGCTGAAGTTCTTCCCGGTGAGCTTTCGGATATACCCGGTCTTGATACGGAAACGGGACTCTATCTTTGCGGCGATGTGGAGGATTATATGGATGCGCTTTCGATATTCGTGGGATCCATATCGTCAAAGTCGGAAAAGCTTGAGCAGGCCTTTCAGGAAGAGGACATCATCTCCTATACAACCCTTGTGCATTCGCTTAAAAGCTCGGCCCGTACCGTGGGAGCCATAGAGGTTTCGGATCTGGCAAAGCGGCTGGAGACAGCGGGAAAGCAGGGGGATCTTGCAGAGATAAAGCTGGATACGCCGCTGCTGCTTGCAAAGTACCGTAAGCTTAAGGACTCCCTTGAGGGGGTCGTGGAAGAGGCGGACAGCCATGAATAATGATATCAGGGACATAATCCTGAAATACGGCGGGGATATAATAAGGTCAGAGGAATTCAGGGCGACCTTTGAGCAGAAGCACCATATGGACACCACTGTGGGGGATCATACCCTGGGGGTAGCCGCGGAGGCCGTGTATATCTGCCTGCTGTGCTCCCAGACTGATGACAAGACTCTGGAAAACGTGGTGGTTTCAAGTCTCTGCCATGATCTGGGCATCATAGGAAGGGACGAGAAGTTTGATAACAACGCCCAGTGTCTTATGAGGCATCCGGTGGACTCAGCCGAGGTATACCGGAATCTTACGGGAGAAAAAAATGAGAGGGTGCTTGATTCCATCCTGTCGCATATGTTCCCGCTGAAGCCCAGAATGCCGAAGCACAGGGAGGGCTGGATCCTTACCCTTGCGGACAAGACCGCCTCTGCCAGAGAGAAGCTCGGACGGCCTTCGGTATCAAGGGCTGAGAGGGAGGAGATCCTGGCTTTGGCCGGGGGAAGGCCGGGGCAGGGATGATGGTCGAAAAGCCGTCTGATGATAAAGCTTTGGCGGAGCATGGGCAAAAGACACAGGATGAGGACGGAAAGAAGGACAGGGCTCTTTTGAAGAAAAGGGCCGCCGCCATACTTATCCTTGCAGCTGTGATCGCCGCCATAGCGGCCATTGCGCTGACCGTCTGCGTACCTGTGCTTAAAAGGGCGGATGATCCTGAGGAGCTCAGAGCCTTTATCGAGGGCATGGGCTTTTGGGGCATCGGCTTTTTCATCCTCGTGACAATGATCCAGGTAGTGGCCGCAGTGATACCGGCCGGTCCGCTGGAGATAGCCGCGGGATACTGCTTCGGAGTCCTTCCGGGCGCTTTGATCTGTGACATCGGTATGACGGCAGGGAGTATGCTGGTATTTCTTCTGGTGAGGAGATTCGGGATGCCCTTTATCGAGATCTTTTTTTCCAGGGAGAAGATAGAAGCCCTGAAATTCCTTAAGACTAACGGACAGTCAAAAGCCGTGATCTTTATTCTTTTCCTCATTCCGGGCTCTCCCAAGGATGTGCTGTCCTATGGGGTGGGGCTTACGGATCTAAGCCTTTTTTCGTGGTTTATAATCACTTCGGTCGGAAGATTTCCTTCCATCCTGCTGTCCACCATCAGCGGCAGCGCCCTTGAGGACCGGCATTACGGCGCCTTTGCGGCTGTGCTGATCGTTGTCGCCGTGACAGGTGTCATCGGCGGGGCTGCTTACCGCAGATGGGCTAAGAAGCAGGAGTAAAGGATCAGGACTTGATCCTTGGTGTCGCCTTCTCGATCTGTCTAAGGGTGACCCCTGTGATTATCGTGTCAAGGCCGGTCTCGACACAGTAAAGGCCTATCAGGATGCCGGTCGCCAATGCCATGACCATGGGATGGGCGAAGGAATAGATACCTGCGATCAGGCTTAGTATGCCTATGATCAGACCCCAGAACCAGTCCTTTGAAACCCCCTTCAGCTTAATGGCCAGGGCTATGGCAAGGGCTCCCCTTAAGACGAACCAGAAGGCTGCCATATAGACTATCATGCCGTCAAGCATCAGGGTGCTTCCGGGTCTTATTATGGCTATGATTCCGACTATCACAGCGAGTATGCTGCATACCGTATCCAGTATATGACTCTGCTTCTGAAAGGCTCTTATTATACCCGCTATGCCGTAGATAAACATCATGATCCCGAGAAAATATCCTGCGGACAGGAAGGTCGCGAGGGGAGTGCACATAAGTGATATCCCTCCGATCACCATCAGGATCCCTAAAATAATACTTAAAACTGCCATTGCTTTTCCTCCTTTGAATATAAAGTGTAAAATCTGTACAGCTATTCTATATCAAAGCAGTGCCTTTCGGCAATGGGAAAAAGAACAGGTGTAACCTTCTCCCATATACTGGTTTTGGTTACCATAAAGTGGTATATCCATATCTAGCGTTATAAATTCCGAACCGCCCCTACTGGTTGTGTCTTAAGTGTGTCCATTGGAGGTGTAGAATACCTTACGTTGAGTTTTTATGTTAATATTGCGGGCGTATTATGTTTCGCTTGCTTTTATTGCATTTCAACGCGGAGCGGTCCGCAAAAACCGAAAGTATGCACCCGAGTCGTGTCTATTGGGGGAAACATGAGCAGCAATCAACTTTATCCATTTGAACGAAACAGATATTATCCGGGAAAGATGCTTACAAGCGCGGATTTCCAGGCCGAACAGAATTACCACATCAATAAGGGGAGATTTCTCAACGGATTGATGTACGGGCAGGGGATCATATGCGGAATGGGGGTCTTCAGCCTGGACGACCAGTCGATCCTCATAGAGAGCGGCGCAGCGATAGACGGCTCCGGAAGGGATGTCATCATCGATTCCTCTACCGTGAAAAAGCTGTCTGCCATAGAGGGCTTCGAAAGCGTTACCAGTGATGTGGCAAGGCTTAAGGTCAGGTTTAAGGAACAGGATGTCCACAGCGTCTACTCGGTAAACCATAAGGAAGACGATAACGAGTATGAATATAACCGCATCTCGGAGGGCTATGAGCTCTTCCTGCAGGATAAAAGCGAGGTGGACGAGGGGCTGGATCTTGACACCGAGTTCCTTGTAAGGGAGACGGTATTTAAGAGCGAGAATTACATCGGCGAGATAATGCTGCCCTCCACCGTATGGAAGACCGGGACGCTGAAGATAGTGCTGGAGATAAGGAAGCTCAGCGAAGCCGACGTGAGGCTCACCTGCAGGGGGATACTCGAAACGCCTGTATTCAGGACTGCGGATGATGAGCATGAGATAGAGATAGGGGCGGAGGACATATCCCTTAAGAAGGAAGAGACCGTCAGGAAGGAATACTGGGTCAAGGTGGAGGATACGCCCGCCATAGAGAGCGAGCTTATCTTAAGAAGCGGTACGGCCCAGGCCTTTGAGGACGGCAACGCGATAGGGACGGCGGCGCATTTCTCCATCAGGGTCAGGCTTTCGGACGCGGCTCCCTTAGAGCTTGTGGGGCGCGAGATAGGCAAGACGAATCTCGAGATGCTTGGCGCCTCCGTGGCGGACGACTCCATAGCGCTTGCGGATATCAAGCTTGTGAAGACAAGCAGCAGCTATATCATAGACAGCATTGATGAGGACCGGGTGAAGCGCTACATAATGACTCCCTCGCAGGAGCTTATGAGGAACGAATTCCTGTCCTATTACGTAAAGCCGACCGAGCTTGTAAAAATGAATGCGGGAGGCCAGGGGACGGAGCCGGTATGGTCCGGGAATAAAAAGGCAGACCTTGCAAATATCTCCACGGGAACCCTTGAGATCCCTCTGGGGCGCAATGCGAGAGAGGGAGATATCCGGTATTCAGGCGAGATAACCCACGGTCTGGGACCCGGCAATATCTATGTGGACATAGGCTACAGCTTTGTGTCCGACAACCCCGATATGGGCGCGAACCAGAAGAGCACCATATACGGAAATCCGGATCTTTTCAGCTACAGCAGCCAGCGGCTTGCCGATGTGGAGACAGCCGTGAAGGTGCTTAACGAGAAGGGGACCTTCGTGGTGGCGGCCAGGCTTCTTCGCAGCGTGGAATATCTGGTGCTGACCTTCAGGTGGGTGGCCATAAGATTCCCTTCGGGAGATGAGATAGAGCTTACGGAGGACTACTACGACAAGAGCATATCGGTGGATAATCCTACCGTTATCATGGGCACCAAGGAGAGCCATTTCTTCGGTGTGAGATTCAACAACATGAAGGCAGTGAGCGTAACGTATGAGCTGACCGCTCCGGGCAGCGGCGAGATAAGCTCGGACGGCATATATACGGCTCCTACCAAGGAAGGAGTGTATGAGATAAGGATCTACTGCACGGATATGCCGGTCATATGCACTTATGCCTATGCCATTGTCCGCAAGAAGATGATAGACGATCCTGCCCAGGGTGAGGATAAAGGATGATCTTAAGATCCCGGGATACCGGCTATGAGGTGGTTTCGACCACCTTCAGGGGTAAGGTAAATGACTGCTATACAGCCCGTCCTGAGGGAGGGGATGACGGGAGGGAGTTTTCCCTTGTCGTCATCCATGACCACGATACCGTAAGGACCCTGATGGAGATAGAGCGGAATGCCGTGATGACATCCCCGGAGGGAGCAGTGGTCGAACGCTTTACCAGCGGCCAGTCTTACGTCATAGCCTTTCCCTGCAGACAGGACAGGCCTTTAAGCCGCTTTTTCGTGGGTGAGGCCTACACGCTTCCGCAATGTGAGGAAATATGCATCAATCTGATACTGACCTGCATTTCCTGCGCTTTGTCTTATCCTCTGCTGTATCTGATCCTGGATCAGGGGCTTATAAATCTTTCGAAGGACAACAGTGTCTATTTCAGCTTCAATGTGGATCTGACCGGGCTTGACCGGGAGAAGACCGAGAAGGACTGCGCGGTAAAGTGTGCCGACATCATGGTCAGGGTGCTGGAGACCAAGTCTGACGTAAAGAATATAAGCTACGAGCTTTTGTCGAGGAAATCAGCGAATAACAGCTACAGCCGCTTTACGGAGCTGTACAGGGACCTGAGCATAGCATCGGCTCCGGTAAAGAAAAGGCCGATACTGGTCAGGATAAAGAGCTTTTTTTACAGAAACGCAGACACCTTATTCGGTGTGCTTTTCTGGGTGTCTCTTATATTGGGAATCGTAGCGCTGGTGCTTCTCCTCACGCATCTTGTATGGGGGGATGTGCCCTTTTTAAGGATATTCTTTAACAGCTTTAAGAATATCGGAACGGAGTCATTACTGGAATGAGCATCAGAGTCCGTATAATAGCATGCCTTTGCATTTTGAGCGTCCTTGTATCGCTGATCGCCCTGTCACAGGCGATGAGCGAAATTTCACATGATCCCGAATATACGGAATACAATGAGGGCGTGGCGGCCACCACCGGCAATTATTTCATGGAAAACTGGAACAGGCTTGGCCGGCTCTATCTTGTCAACAGCACCGGAGATGTGCTTAACATGACTGATTCCGGTGTGGTGGATATGTCGCTCATTCAAAGGATAGATGTGGCAAATGACAGCGTATACGCCATCTTTACTTCCACCTATCAGTATGTGAAGGATATCTACAGGGTATACAGGATAGCTTCCTTCAGTCCGACACTGGAGTATAAGGGGGCAACGGATTATTTCGTCCTTGATGCGGTAGAGGATGTCAAAAGCCTTGATGTGATAGAAAACAGCATGTATGTCACTACCATAGGCAGCGAGGGGAAGACCATCAACGTGTATGAATTCCCGCTGGAGCTCATCAAGGAGGATGATGCCGGCAAAAAGGAGAAAGGGAAGAATCTTTTTGAGACCGAGACCTTTGTCAAGGGTCTGGACCGCCAGATGTCTTTGGTATACAGGGAGAGCATGGGCGGGCAGTATTTCTCTGATGCCTACTATGACGGTAATGAGATAGTGCTGCTTCAGGATAAGGACAGGCCTACCGGAAGGTTCACGCCTGATATGAGGGTGAAAAGCGCCGTAGACGCAATGCATTTCAATCTCTTCCAGCAGGCGGTGCTTTATTCCAATTATCTGATATGGTGGCTCGGAGGGCTTGCCATCTGGTTCATCGTGATGGTGCTCATTTTCATACTTATAAGGCGCAGGAACAGAAGCCTCTATGTTTTTGTGATCACAGAGGCGCTGTATCTGACCATTCTCGCCCTGACCATCCTTTTCGTAAGGGATCAGTACTCGAGGAGCGAGACCAGACAGAATGTCCGTTATGCAATGCTTTCAATGAGACAGCAGCTTGATTACCTGCCTGATCTCACCAATATCACCTTTAATGACGCGGACTTCTATGAAAGCGACAGCTACAGGAACATAGTGGATGAGCTCCGCAGATATGTTGCCAGCGGATATAACAAAAGCCTCTTCTACGATATGTTCATTATGGATACGAAGTCCGGGAACATCCTGGTGGATGCCCTGGGGCATTCAAGGGAGAGCTCATCCTTTAACTACAGCAGTGCCATGACAGATGTGCAGGAGGATCTTAAAAGGCATGATAACGCAGGCTATGCCTCCTTCCGCATGAATGATGAAAGGCTTATAGCCGTAGGCATCCCGGATGATGATCCGGGCTCGGGATATTCGATAGTTTCAATCTGCCATTCCCAGTCGGGAAGCTATACCCTCTGGAACGACGGCAGATCCCTGCTGATACTTTTCCTGATAGTCTTCCTTGTGGGAAGTCTGCTAATCGCCTTTATTTTCTATCTTATGTCCCTCGATATGCGTAACTTCGAGCTGGCCATAAGAGATGTGGCTCTGGGACGCATAAGGATAAAGGTGCCCGAGACCGTGGCCCAGGATGTGGCTTCAATGTGGAATTCCCTTTCCGAGATCTGCAAGAGGATGGAGGAGATCAACTACGAGAAATTCAGGATATTTGAGGCTTATTACAGATTCGCTCCGAAGAATATAGAAACGATAATGGGCAAGGATTCCATTTTCGACGTGAATAACGGGGATGTCGTCCATGTGGAGGGAACCCTGATGCTGCTTAATTCCAGAGGAGATGAGAATATTGACAGAAAAGTCAGGAGCGTCACGAATATCATGTCCTTCATGAACCAGTTTACGGAGCATCAGGAGGGTGTGCTTGTGGCTCAGGACAGCTCGCTTTCCGTACTGCGCTTCTTCTTCCTCAAGGATTTCACGGAGTCCTCGTCGAAGGCGGTACAGTTCCTGCACAGGAATTCATCTGATGAGAATTCGGGCTTCGTATCGGCCTTCCTGTATTCGGATTCCTTCATATACGGCGTAGCGGGGATCAAGGCTCAGAGCCTCTGCTTCATCACCTCCGCCCGCACCAAGGAGCTGGAGCTGTATGCGGAATGGTTCGGTGAGATGAAGGTGCCTCTGGTGCTGACAGACGGAGTCGCAAAGAGGGAGGACGCAGGACAGACAAGATATATAGGCTTCATCATGCTGGGAGGCGGCAGGGAGCGCATAGACCTCTATGAGGCTATAGACGCAGAGTCTGCAAGGATAAGACAGCTTAAGCTCACGACACGTGAAAAATTCGAGGAGACACTGCATCTTTTCTATTCGAGGGAATACTATCTCGCAAGGAATCAGTTTTCGGAGATACTGAAGGAGTGCCCCGAGGACAGCCTTGCCAAGTGGTATCTCTTTGAGAGCGAGCGATATCTGAATGGAGAAACGGGAGGCTCCGACGTAGGTGCCATCTGGATAAACGAGTAATATGGGCGATAATCTTTTCAGTGTATTATTTTCGACAATTAAATCCCGTTTTGCCTCCATAGTATCCAAGCTGAGACTGTGGCTCAGCTGGAACTATGTCCGCACCCGTATCATCGGAGGCATCAGGGACTTCTTCTTCAGGCTCCTTGATGTCAAGCCGAAGAATAAAAACGACTACTATCAGATCTTTGGCTGGATGGTCAGCAAAAGGCTGGCCTATGCCATCATCATCATCGTCGGTGTGCTCAGCATCTGGTATATCGGGGCTACGACGAAGATATTCAGCAAGCTTACCTCTAACGGAGGCATGCGCACTTATTCCTACAATTCGATACTCCTGCGCCTTGCGAAGGATAAGGTGAGGATAAAGGCGAGATCAGGCTATGTGGCATATGAGGGAGATGTGAGCAAGGGCTATGTGACAGGGGAGGGCTCCCTGTACTCGCCTTCCCATGTAATGCTTTATAACGGCTCCTTCCTGAAAAACAGGTATGAGGGGGAGGGAAGCCAGTATTACAGCAGCGGTGCGCTTCACTATACAGGCTCCTTCCATGACAATCTGTATGAGGGTCAGGGGACTCTCTACAGGGAGGACGGTACAGAGGAATATGAGGGCGGCTTCTTTGCAGGAATGAAGGAGGGCCACGGTAAGCTTGTGGACAGCGGGAACAATACCATCTATGAGGGGAATTTCGCTGCCGATGATATAGTCTACAGCGAGCTTCTGGGAAAGAGCGCCGACGAGATAAGGAATCTTTACTTCGGCAAGCAGGTGCTGTATGAGGAAAACTCTGATCTGGGGTCTGATTCCGTGATACATCTTACGGATATCGGAGCCCTGTATCTTGCCACAAGCGACGGCTCCGCAGCCGATGACAGCAATAAGGCCACAAAGGTAGTGGTGCTTAAGGATGTCTTCAGGTCAGGGACGGCTGCGGCAGACGACATAGAGGAGCTGAAGATACTGCTGGGAGATCCCATATATGAGGGAAATTCACAGATCATACTCCCGGAGGCTATAGCCGTCAATGAGCTGAATAAAGGCAAAAGGACGCTGAACGGAAGGGTGGATATGGATGTCACCGAGGTGTACAGCGATGACATTATCGTAAACAGCATTGACACGGATTACCCTGTCTACGTATATAGCTTTAAAAGAGGGAATCTCGTCTACTCCTTTGTATGCAAAGCGAGGGGCGCGGGCTTTGATTTTTACGAGATAGAAGAAAGCGGAGATACCGATGATACTGCATAAGGCGGAGAAAGGTAAATACAGAAGATTTGCGGCGGCGCTCTTAGCCGCTGTTTGTGCTGTAACGGCAATACCTTCAGTGAGCGCTGCGGCAGCGGATAAGCCCATGACGCTGCAGACTGCAAGATCCCTTGCTCTTGCAAGCAGCTCCGCATATGAATCCGCCGAGATGAGCGTTGATTCCAAGAAGGCTGCCAGGGATTCAGCATTGAAATCCATAAAGCTTAAGAAGAAGAATCTCTCCACCTTCAGATGGAGTCCGCTGCTGAGCTTTAAGTTTCCCACGAAGCCGAACTTTGCTCAGGCTTCGGAGTTTCAGTTCAAGCCGGTAAAGCTGGCATCGGATATTGACGTCGCCCAGCACAAGGTGCAGGATACCGTCTTTTCGGTAAACGAGCAGGTAAACAATCTTTTCGTGGAGATAGTCACGGTACAGGAAACCCTTGCCTTTAATGAGAAGAGGCTTGAGACCATAAATGAGGGGATAGCGCACAATAAGGCGAGACTAAAGCTGGGAGAGGCCACCCAGGAGGATGTGGACCGGCAGCAGAAGAAGGCCGATACCCTGTCCAATACCATAGCGGCAAACAGAAGGACACTGGAGGCTGACCTTAAGAAGATGTCAAAGATCCTCGGACTGGATGTGACCACGGGCTATACCTTCGAAAAGCCTTATGTGGAGGCAAGGATAGACAGATCCTCGCTTCCTTCGATAATCGATTATACCGAGGACAGGGACGAGACCTATTATGAGGCCTGCGCCGCGGCCACTACTGCCAAGGCTGAGCTCAGCACGAACTATGACCTTATGAAATCGCAGTATGGAAAAGATATCAAGATGATATCCAGCTATGTGAACTCGGCTCTGAACGGACAGGATATAAGCGCAAGGGCTTTTAAGTCGAGCTATAAGGCCTTTATTGAAAAAATAGACAGCTACTGGAAGGGAAAGAAGAGGATCTGCCTCTTCATAAAGATACCGAGGGAATGGCTGAAGGGGGATCTGGACGGAGCGCGGTACATAGATGATGATCCCTACACCCTTTACCAGAATGCCCTTGACTATGAGAGCGCAAGGAAGGATGCGGATGCCGCAAAGGCGGATCTCGACCAGCAGGTGGAGGATGCCTTCAATAACTATATCTCGGTAAGGAGCTCCTATGAGCAGTATCTTAAGGATATGGAAAAGGCTGATAAGAATATGAAGCAGTATGCGGTGAAGAACCGCATGGGCTATATGACCCTCGAGGAATACCAGGATGAGCAGGACTCATATGAAGAGCTTCAGAATTCGCTCTTTGAATCAATGAAGCTCTACACCTCTACCCTTTATTCCTTTGACCGCATGACCTGCGGAGCCGTGAGCGCCATGCTTTCCGGTACGGATCTTGATATGCAGACCGCGGTAGTGGGAGAGAGCTATGTCACCAAAGAGGG
>CACZNY010000368.1 GCA_902782655.1 uncultured Lachnospiraceae bacterium | reverse complement strand
ATGATAACCTTTGCCAACTATGCCTTTAATAAATCCCATGCAGCGGCTTATGCTGTAGTGGCATACCAGACGGCCTACTTGAAGTGTTACTATCCTGTGGAATACATGGCGGCCCTTATGACCTCCGTTATAGATAACACCACCAAGGTAACGGGCTATATTCAGGCGGCGAAGCAGATGGGGATTAAGGTACTTCCCCCGGATATTAACAGCGGAGAATCAACATTTTCGGTAAAAGACGGAGCCATCGTATTTGCCCTTGCGGCTATTAAAAGCGTAGGCCGCAATATGATCAATAATATAGTTAAAGAGCGTCATGCCAATGGCAGTTTTCGAAATCTGGAGGACTTTATCCGCCGGATGACGGAGTACGATATCAATAAGCGGGTTATCGAGAATATGATCAAAGCCGGTGCCTTTGATTCCTTTGAGGGAACCCGGAAACAAATGATGTATGTATATAACGGTATCCTGGACAGCATCAATAAAGACAAGAAGAACATGATGACCGGGCAACTGTCCCTCTTTGACCTGGCAGGAGAAGAGGACAAGAAGTCATTTGAACTCAAGATGCCGGATATAGGGGAGTTTGATAAAGGGACCATGCTTTCCTTTGAAAAGGAAGTTGCAGGGCTTTATGTCAGCGGACACCCCCTGGAGGATGACGAAGATAAGATAAGAAAGATTGCTACAGCAAGCAGCCTGGACTTTGCGGTAAATGAAGAAACAGGAACAGCTTCCATAAAAGACGGAGAGAGAGTCGTTATAGGGGGCATCATTTCCGATGTGGTGATCAAGTTTACGAAGAATAATCAGAGAATGGCCTTCGTTACCTTGGAGGATATGACGGGAACCGTTGAAGTGATTGTGTTTCCTAAGGATTTTGAGCAGTATGCGGGCCTGATAGAGATGGAAAAGAAGGTATTCGTTAAGGGTCGGGCTTCCGTTGAAGAAGAAAAAGACGGAAAGGTTATCTGCGAGAAAATCACCTCTTTTGAGGATACAAGGAAGAAATTGTGGATAAAATATGATACAATTAATGATTATGAGGATAACAAACTAAAATTATATGATATACTGAAAGAGTATCCGGGAAGAGACGAGGTGGCGGTTTACATTGCACAAGGAAAGAAGATGAAGAATCTTCCCGCCGACCTTCGGGTAGATACCGGGTCCGGGATACGTGAAAGATTGGTTACAGATTACTCTGAGGACAGGATTTATATAACTGAAACAGGAGGCTAGAATATGGCAGCGAAGAAGGCAGTTAAAAAGACGGAAAACATGGAACAGAATACACCCAAGAAACAGCTTACCATAGGAGTGCTAACCAGTGGTGGTGATGCCCCCGGTATGAATGCAGCGATACGTGCCATAGTTCGTGTAGGTATCGCCAAAGGCTGCAAGATGATAGGAATAAAAAGAGGATATGCGGGACTCTTATCAGAAGAGTTTATAGATATGGACGTAACTACCGTTTGTGATACCATCCAGACGGGCGGAACCATACTTCAGACAGCCAGATGCCCTGAATTCCTTACGGAAGAAGGAGAGGATCACGGGGCTAAGATATGCCAGAAGCACGGCCTGGATGCCCTTATTGTAATAGGAGGGGACGGTTCCTTCAGAGGAGCCAGAACCTTAGCCAAAAGAGGGGTTAATGTAATAGGCATACCCGGAACCATCGACCTGGATATCCCCTGTACAGAATACTCCATCGGTTTTGATACAGCCATTAATACCGCTATGGATGCTATAGATAAGATCAGGGATACCTCATCATCACATGAGCGCTGCAGTATCATTGAGGTTATGGGACGTAACGCCGGCTACATAGCTCTTTACTGTGGTATCGCCAACGGAGCTGAGGATATTCTCCTTCCGGAATTCTATGACGGAAATGAGCAGGCTATTATCAATAATATTATTACCAACAGGAAGAGGGGCAAGACCCATCATATTATCGTTAATGCAGAGGGTATCGGTCATTCCAACCAGCTGGCCAAGACCATTGAGGCTGCTACCGGAATAGAGACCAGAGCTACCATACTTGGTTATCTGCAAAGAGGCGGAAGACCTACATGTACGGACCGTGTTCATGCTTCCACTATGGGAGCCCTTGCTGTTGATGTAATTATCGAGGGAAAGAAGAACCGTATTATTGCATTGCAGAAAGGAAAGTACGTGGATCTTGACATTGAAGAAGCCCTTGATATGAAGAAGGATATTTCCAAGTACCAGTACGAGATAAGCCGTCTGCTTTCAGTATAGCAAGTTGGGAAAAATGATAGAAAGCACAAAGAATGCACAGATAAAAACCCTTAGTGCCCTGATTAAGAAGTCAAAGGTAAGAGACGAGGAAGGATTGTACGTAGTCGAGGGTCGCAGGATGTTCGAAGAAGCCCCGGAGGTCGAGATTAAAAAGATCTACCTGTCGGCAGGCTTTATGGAGCATTTCGGAAAAGACCCCGCTGTTAAGGTAAAGCTTGAAAAGGCCGAATATGAGATCCTTTCCGATCCGGTATATGAGTATGTATCCGATACTAAGACTCCACAGGGCATTATGTGTGTCATGAAACAAAAAGAATACTCCTTAGAGCAGGTTATGTCCGGAGAAGACCCCTTT
>CACZNY010000367.1 GCA_902782655.1 uncultured Lachnospiraceae bacterium | reverse complement strand
TCCGTGATCTCCCAGCATACGGACAGGGTACAGGTGAAAAGCCCGCTTGCGGACGAGGGCTACGTGCTCTGCTTTGCAAGGGAGAGCAAGGGAGGACCCTACCGCAGATATGAGCTTGTGACCACGAAGGGGCAGAATGGCAGGTACTGTCTGTATGAGAGGGGAGAAAACGGCAGCTTCAGGCTGACCTTTGATAAGCGTGTATTCGGCTTCGAGCCTGCGAGGGTAAAGGATGCAGTGAGGCTCACTCTCTATACAGAGGATATAATGAGAAAGTACCATGTGGGCAGCGTCCTGGGCTATGACGGACAGGAGATAGAGATAGATATACCTTTCGGCAATATAGTGCCGGAAAGCCTCACGCTCATAGCGAAGAGGACAACGGATGAAGGAGAGGATATCTATGATTTCCTGCGTCCGGGGAAGGGCGGCGCGGGAGCGCTCATCTTCCATCTCCTTGAGGGGGCGCACAGGATAGTGATAGAGGATGCCGGAAACTTCATCGGTGCTGAGCTTTACATCGGTTCCCTTGCCGTATATGAGGGAGCCAAGGGCAATATAAGAGCGGGGAATAACTTCAGGGCCGCAGGGCTTCAAAGAACCTTCTACAATCCGGGACCCGGCACGGGCGGAGCCTTCAGGGAAAGGGTGGAGGAGGTCAGGAACAGATTCAGGGAGGACGTATATACGCCCTACACCTGCGTGACCGCCCGGGACTATGAGGAGGTTGTGATGAAGACTCCCGGGCTTTGCATAAATAAGGTGCATGCCGTCATGGACGAGCTGCAGAATGTGGTCCATATCTCGGTGATGCCGGGGACTGACGAGGCTTTCCCATGCCTTACCGCGGAGTATAAGGAGTCGATATCGGAGACTCTTTCCGAGAGGAGGCTCATCACTACCCGCTTCATGATACTCCCGCCGATTTATGTGGGGGTATCCGTCAGGGCTACCGTATATGTGAAGAGGCACTTTACGGACAGCAGGGAGCAGATAGAGAATAAGATAAGGCATATAGTGGATTATATGAAGAGCGAGAAGAATTTCGGCGAGGTCTTAACCTTCGAGGAGGTGTTTTCCGGTATCGAGGATCTGCCCTGCGTGGAATATGTATACGAGCTTTTCATGAGACCCGAGAGCCTTAAGCACGCGGCTCTTAAGGAATCAAACATATATCCCGGGGAGAACTGTCTTCTCTATCCGGGAAGGATCGACGTGGAAGTGATAACATACTCAAAATAGTGCGGCCTTTTTGCAAAGAGGCAGATGAGGTGAGACAGAATGCCGAAGTATACTATCAGGCAAAACAGGATAAAGAGCGGATGCGTGGCAGGATTTACCGTGGAGGATGATACAAGGCTTGTTTTTGACAGGGATTCCATGTATCACGGATTCTTTTTAAGAGGACTTGACGGGGCGGACTCGGGAGCGTCCTGGGGGCGGCTTTCATTCAACGCGGAGGCTTCCGAGAACATCATGTACTATGTCTATGTCTATGCCACCGATAATAAGATAAAGTACGGGGAGGAGCGGGACGAGTTTGATCTTGATCTGTATCTCTCCGACGGGACCACGGAGGTTCCCGATAAGATCTCCCTTCTTCAGAGGCTCGGAGCAAAGCGCTTTTCGGGAGCATCGGACTGTCTTTTATATGATCTTAAGGGACGTTATCTTTATATTGCCGTCGAGGCAAAGGGAGAGGGTAAGCTTACCCTGTCCTCCTTCGTGGTCGACAGCGACGGAGACAACTTTATGGACACCTATCCCGAGATATACAGGGAAAGGGGAAGCTTTTTCCACAGATATATATCTGTATTCTCAAGCATATACAATGACTACGGTGAGGATATAAATAACCTTCCGAAGCTTCTGGATCTTGATACCTGCCCCGAAAACCTGCTCATAATATACGGGGGATGGATGGGAATAGACTTGAAGGGAGGCTTCCTTGCAGAGGACGTCCTAAGGGATCTGGTGAGGGAGGCTTATAGCTTAAACCGTATGAAGGGGACAAAACGCGCCATAGAGAGGGTGCTGGAGATCATACTCCGGGAGAAGGCCATAGTGGTGGAGCATAATCAGGTAAGACACGGCGCGGAGGACGACAGCAGGATACCGGAGCATTTCAGGAGCAGGGGAATATATGACGTGACGATACTGGTAAAGAGGCATCTGACGGAGGAGCTCAGGCATCAGATATTCTTCATTCTGGATCAGTTCAAGCCGGTACGCACCAGGATAAATATCACTCAGCTTGACGAGACTCCGACGACGGATTCAAATACCTATCTGGACGTGAACTTCATCCTTCCCGAGGAGAAGGGAGCGAAGCTTGATGAAGACTCCGCCCTGGACGGAACGATAGTATTGGCTTAGCAAAAGGCAGGACATCATAAAAAAGTTATCGGAATATAAAGGCAGAAGATCGCTTCAGGTGGCGATATTCGGTACAATGTATGCGGGCGCGGCCATACTGCTTCTTATGGCAGTAGCGGTCGTTCTTGTGCTGTATCCGTATACGATCGTCGAGGGTATAAAGTCAGACACGAAGGAGGACATGAGTTTCATCATATCCGTTTCGGACAGAGAGTATCTGGCTGATCTTTATAAGCGTACCAAGGACATATATTACAGCCTTCCCGGGGAGCTGACTGCCGACCCCTTCACAGATGAATATAAGGAAAAATTCATACAGCTTACCGAGGAAGAAGGATATCGCAGCCTGAGGACGTTTCTGGATAAATGCAGAGAGGAGCATGGGCTTTCTACCATTGCCTTTGTTTTTTATGATACGGAAAATAAAAGGGTGGTATTTGTCGCGGATGGCGACCGCAGGGAGTACATGTATATTCCGGGGCAATGGATATCAAACGAAAACGGAAGCATAGATTCCATCCGGAGTATCAGATTAATAGAAAGATCCAACTGGATCATGTCGCTGAACCATGGGAAGCTTTCCGGATGGACGATGACCAACTATGCGAGTGTGATGAATGATGGGGGTGAGGAGATAGGTCTTATGTATGTGGACGTGGATGTGAGCCGGTTTGTTAAAAACATCCATATTTTTACGTTTGTCGCCTATCTGGTAATGATGTTCGTAGTCATAATCCTGATGATGAACCGCATTTCCGATTTTTTAAGGAGCAGGGTCATACAGCCCATTACCGCGCTTTCAAAAACGGCTCTTCAGTATACGGCACGGGATAAGACTCTTGCGGTAAATACAGAGGGTGTCTTCAAAAAGCTCAACATACATACCCGTGATGAGATAGAGGATCTCTGGAGAAGCCTTACGGATATGGAATCCGATATAGACGATACCATGATGCGCATCAGGAAGATGACCTCCAGGCAGGAGCGTCTTGATACCGAGCTGTCCATAGCGAATCAGATACAGTCAGGCATCCTTCCGGGAAAGTTTCCGGCTTTTCCCGATCGTGATGAATTTTCGATCTATGCTTATATGCAGCCTGCAAGAAATGTGGCAGGCGACTTCTATGATTTCTTCCTGACAGATGATGACCATATCGCTCTCGTGATAGCCGATGTGTCCGATAAGGGCATCCCGGCAGCGCTTTTCATGATGACGGCAAGGACGCTCGTAAGGGATCAGGCCATGATGTACAGCAGACCCTCGGAGATACTTTCCCGTGTGAACGAGAGACTGTGTGAAGGAAATGAGGCGGCTATCTTTGTCACGATATGGCTTGCCATAATAGATCTCAATACAGGGAAGGGGATCGTATCCAATGCAGGACATATGCATCCGGCATTCTGCGCCAGAGGAGATGAGTACAGGCTTGTATTCTATGAGCATTCCCTTCCGGTGGGGATAGTGGAGGATGCCGATTTTGAAGAGCATGGCTTCAGCCTGGATCCCGGGGATCAGCTCTTCGTGTACACGGACGGCGTGAATGAAGCGATAAACGCCTCCGGTGAGCAGTTCGGGCTGGAAAGACTGCTTCAGGCGCTGAACAGCGGCCCAAACGGATCGCCCGAGAGGGTGATCGGCTCGGTCATGGATGCAATAAAGGAATTTACCGTAGGCGGGGATCAGGCCGATGACATCACAATGCTGAGCTTTTGCTACAGTCCGAAGGACGGCCTGACCACAGGAACGTAACGGGATTTTGCTATGTGAATATGGACAAATCCGGGGAGAAAAAGGTATAATCAAGGGTCAGTATTATTTCAGATCATACCGGCATCTGAATACCCGCTTTATGCGTACCCTTCCTTATGGGAGAGAATGATATGATATTGCAGAAGCCATAAAAAGGGAATGATCGTAAGGAGCCTTAATGTACATAGAGGAAATATTCTCAGGGGATACAGTCCAGCTTAATATTGAAGGAAAGATCGACAGCCTCGCAAGCAAGGAATTTCAGGATGCGGTGCTGAAGAGCTTCCAGAAGAGCAATACCCTGATACTGAATCTTGAAAAAACGGAATACATATCAAGCGCTGCCCTCAGGGCTCTGACGCTGGGACATAAGACCGCTCAGTCAAAGGGCGGAAGGATGACCCTTATCAATGTACAGCCTGCCGTAGAGGATGTGCTGGTCACGATGGGGTTCAATAAAATGCTGGATATCAGGTGAATGAGCATCGATTGTAAGGAAGGAGATCTTATCAATGTCTAATCTGCAAAAAGCACTACTTGCAGGATCCTGTATTTTCTTTGCGGCTACAATATACAGTCTGTTTTATTTTGAGATATATCTGATAATCCTGTTCTTTCTGCTTCACAGTCTCTGCCTGATCTTCTTCAGCTTCCTGACGCTCTCCGGAGCAAGCAGGGATGAACGGTTCATTGAGACCTACCATCAGGATATAGGCATGGAGATGGCAGACAAGGATAAGGAGATAAATGATCTTAATGAGCTGCTCACGCAGACCGAAACCGAGCTCAATGACGCAAAGACCGAGAATGAGGCTCTCAAAAAAGACAACGAGAGCATGAAAAAGAGTATTGCCACGCTTAAGAGGGATAACGAGGCCTTCGAGGATAAGATCAGGGCTGACAGGACATCAGTCGAGAGCGCGATGAAGGGGCTCCTGCCTCCGCTTCAGGAAAACAGGGACGGGAGAGAGACCGTAAATATCATCGCTATAGCGAAACAGGCTGCGGATGAGCTCATGGAAAGCGCAAGGGAGGCGAATCTCCATGTAAGCGTATCAAGTCAGGGCGACACGCTCCTGGTACGGGCTGACCCGAACCGTCTCATCACCCTTTTCAGGAATATTATAGATAATTCCATCAAGTATATGAAGAAGGCAGGATCGCTGGTCATCACCATATCGACCATAGGGGATGACATCTTTATCGTGCTTAAGGATACGGGAGAGGGGCTTAACGAGGAGGAGACAAAGCATATCTTCGAGCTTAATTTCCAGGGCTCCAACAGGATAAGCGGCAACGGTCTGGGACTTGCGCAGGCCAGGGCCATAGTGGAAAGCTACGGCGGCACGATATACGCAAAGAGCACAGAGGGCAACGGCATGGGTATTTATATCCAGCTTCCGGCATAAGGAGTGTAAATGGACAGGCGCGGTGAAAAGAGAATACTCATCATAATCACTGTCTTCTATATCCTGGTGGCTCTGCTTGCTGTGTGCATCCTCAATCTTTCGGGATCCATATTTGCAAAGAGGGGGGAGGTCGACCTGAAGGGACATTTCCTGTCCATCTGGAACAGACCGGATGATGATGCCGTGGAGATGGCGGAGGAGACGGATCCCATGGATAAGCTGCAGGGACTTGAGGCTCTGGATGAGGCCTCGGAGATAGTATCGGAGCCTGCAGCCCGGGAGATGCCCGAGGAGGTGACGGAGCCTCCCGCTCCTTCGGAGAGCGCCCCTGAGGAGCCGGTCAGCGAGACTGTTTCCGAGCCTGAGGTTCCTGAAGAGCATTTTTACTCCTTTAAGACTAATAATACCGATACGAGGCTTCGCATGAGGAGGGAGCCCGGAGAGGATGCAAAGATAATCTATGAGTTGAAGCCCGGGAGCACGGGGTATGTCATAGAGCTGGGGGATGACTGGTCGAAGGTAGCAGCCTACGGGCATGAGGGCTACTGCGCCAATGAATTCCTTACCATGACCGAGATAACGGAGGAAGAATACAGGGAGCTTGTTGAAAGCCATGATAAAGCGGCAAAGAGCAGCAAAGGCAGCGGGAAAAAAGAAACTGCCGGGGCGGTAAACGCCGCGGCTGCAGCAGATGCATTAAATGCGGCTGCACAGGCAGCCCAGGCAGCGGGTGCGGCAGAGAGCCAGGCAGGAGGGACTGCACCGGCTGACGGCGCAGCGGATGCGGCTCCCGCTGAAGCGGAATAAGAGGATCACCGGAGGGACAGCATGGATCTTGATGACAGGCTGACCAGGGATCAGAAAAGAGCCGCGATAAACGCAGCAAAGGAGCCTTACTACGCCGAGGAGCCTGACTGGCTCATTTATAAGGAACGAGAGAGGCTTCCCTGGCTTAATAAGGATAAAGGGGTTTTTACCGAGACAGAGAAGGACTCTATAAATAAGGCGCCCTCGGTCTTTGAAAGAGGAACCCTTTTTCATGCTTCAGACACCGGTGGCGGATCTCAGGGAGATAATGGCTGATGGCTGTTAAATATGACGAAAAACTGAAAGCGAAGCCCTTCGGCAGCTATAATGAGTACATGAAGTATATCTTTGACTGCGTTAATACCAGTCTGGACCGCTATCTTGACGGCATGAAGGATGTGTATGCCAACGGAGAGGGCGGCTACAAGAACGTGCTTTATCCCGATCTGGAGCTTGCCTCTGAGATGAGCCGGACGCAGGTCGAAAGGTTTTATTCCGAGACCGGGGAAGAAGACGGGGACATTGACGGCGAAGAGACGGAGAACGAAGGCGGCGGTGAGGAGGCTTGGGATGATGATGCCGATGCCGAGGATGAAGAGGAGGATGATGAGCTGCTTTCACTGCTCGGAGCCTTCAGCGCCGAAGCCACGGAGCCTGAGGATACCGCGGAGACGGAGGACAGTTCCGCAAGATACGATATTGAAAGCGACTCGAGGATCCCGATAAGGGAAAGGCTCATCTTCATTGATGAGAGAGCGGCGCTTACCGTAGAGGCAGGGATACCGCTTCCTTTCTATGAGCTCTGCCACAAGCTGAAGTTTGAGCCCTTTACGCTTTTCTGCTTTGCCTGCGGTATTCTTTCTTCCACCCAGACAGATTATGCGGGCGTCTTCCAGATAGTTAATGAAAACGGGAATCTTTCCGCGCCTACCATAGAGTCGGCGGCCAAGGTCTTTTACGGGGGAGAGTATTCCATTACAGGGGCATACGGCGATATGTCCACCTGCCTTGAGCAGCTTCTTCCGCTGCTTTCCTTAAGGGTCACGGACAGCATGCCGTTTTCCACCGTGGTATCTCCGGACAAGAGAGTCATAGACTGCCTTTTCGGGCGCAATCCGGACAAGCTTGATGAAAACTATACGCGCTTCATATCCATGCTGACGGATGACAGGGAGCTCAATCCGGTCATGGCCAATCAGGGCGTACTGGACGAGATGAAGATATCCTATGAGGAGGGTGTCAGGATCTTCTATTATTTCGGTGACGAGGGCAGCGGCAGAAGGTTTTTCGTGAAGCATTTCTGCCGGGAGAAGGGACTTCAGGCCGTCGCCATCGACTGTAAGAAGCTTTTCAATTACGACTATCAGTTCGTGGAAAAGGCGCTTTGGGCAGTGACAAGGGAGTGCATACTCACCAATTCCTGCTGCTGCCTGACCTCACTCACCTTCAGGGAAGAGGAGAAGGAAAAGTTTTTCGGCTATATGGATATGGCCTTTGCCAAGCTTAACGATCAGAATATCCTTGTCTTCGCAATGAGCAAGGAGCATATAGATTTCAGGGAGGTCACAAAGAGCGAGTATACGGAGCTTGAGCTTCCCACGCCCGACACGGGTGAGAGACAGGCCTGCTGGGAGTATTTCGGGAAGGGCTATACGCTTGAGAAGGGTATAGACATGCTGGAGATGTCCACCAAGTTCTTATTCACTCCCGGCAAGATACATGATGCCTTAAAGCATGCCAGGGCTCTGTCCACCATGGCGCAGGAGAAGGAGATATCAAGGGATAAGCTTTTCAAGGGCTGCTACAACCAGATGAGCTCGGAGCTTACCCAGAAGGCTACGAAGATAAAGGCCAATTTCGGCTTCGAGGACATAGTGATGAACCCGAGCCAGCGCGAGACCCTGGAGCATGCCATAGACCAGATGAATTTCAGGAAGCAGGTCTACGAGAACTGGCACTATACAAAGAAATACCCTTACGGACGCGGACTTTCGATACTGCTCTTCGGAGCTCCCGGTACAGGTAAGTCCATGTGCGCCCAGGTCATAGCCCATGAGCTGAACCTTGAGCTATACAGGGTGGATCTTTCCAAGGTCATAGATAAGTACGTGGGTGAGACGGAGAAATCCATCTCCATGATATTCAGGGAAGCAAAGAAGTGCAACGTGGTCTTATTCTTCGATGAGTGCGATACCTTATTCGCGAAAAGATCGGACGACGGAGGGAGCAATCAGGCATCCAATAACAACAAGACCGCCCTGCTCCTGCAGGAGGTAGAGGCCTACGACGGGGTGTCGGTGCTTGCCACCAACTACAAGCACAATATAGACCCGGCTTTCTTCAGACGCATGAAATACATAGTGGAATTCCAGTTCCCGGATCCCGATACGAGAGAGATGCTCTGGAGGACAACGATACCCAAGGATACGCCCATCGCTGATGACGTGGATATCAGATTCCTTGCGGAGAAGTTTGAGTTCGTCGGAGGTAATATCAAAAACTGTATCCTGAATGCGGCCTTCCTTGCGGCAGCTGATCCGGAGGCCGGAGGACTCGTGCATATGAAGCATTACCTTCTGGCCATAAAATATGAGTTTGTGAAGGTCGGCAAGGTATTCACGAAGTCGGATTTCGAGCCCTATGCCGCAGATGTCGGGCTGGTATAGGAGAATGAAGCGGAATGATATATGCCTCTATCGCCTTACTTGCATTACTTATACAGATAATCATTAATCCGGATGTCCTTTTTAAGCGGAATGAGAAGGTGCCCATCCCGGAGCAGGAGAAGTACCGGAGATTCCTGTTTGCCACCATCTTTTACTATGTGACCGATGCCTTATGGGGCATCCTTGACTCCGCGCATCTTGTGAGGCTTCTGTATCTGGATACCGTGGTGTATTACATTGCCATGGCCGGAGCCGTCCTGCTCTGGACCCAGTATGTCATAGCCTATCTCGGTGAGAAGAATAAATTCTCTGATTTTCTGATGTACGCGGGACAGATCTTTTTTGCCTATGAGCTTGTTTTCCTTGTGGTCAATTTCTTCTATCCGGTGTTCTTTTATTTTGATGAGGTCGGAGTCTATCATGCGGGTTATGTCAGATACATGGCTCTCATCATCCAGATAGCGCTTTTCCTTCTTACTTCCCTGTATACCTTTTTCGTGGCTGCCAGGACTGAGGGGGCAGTGAAGCGCAGAAATTACACCACGGCTTCCTTCGGCATTTTCATGGTGATCTTCATAGCGATCCAGTATTTCTATCCTCTGCTTCCCATCTACTCCATGAGCTATATGATAGGCTGCTGCGTCCTGCATACCTTTGTGGTGGAGGGAGTAAGGGAGGAATACCGCAGGGAGCTGGAGCAGGCTCTGGAGCGTGAGAGGGCGCAGAAGGCGGAGCTTGGATCCGCCAGGAGGCTTGCCTATACGGATTCCCTGACAGGGGTAAAGAGCAAGCATGCCTATGTGGAGAAGGAGGAGCAGATCGACCTGCTCATCTCCGGTAAGAAGGCAGGAAGCTTCGGGGTAGTGGTATTTGACCTGAACGGCCTTAAAGAGGTAAACGACACCAAGGGACATGATA
>CACZNY010000366.1 GCA_902782655.1 uncultured Lachnospiraceae bacterium | reverse complement strand
CGTCAGAGCCTGTATCTTATTGTAAAGAGCCTTTACTATCATGGGCACGAGATGGAGCATGACCGGCTCAAAAAGCCTTAAGTGCTTCCCGAGCTGTGAAAGCGGGCCGTTGATACAGACGGTAGCTCCCCTGTCTATCATTGACAGGATGTCGGTATTGATGCAGAAGACATGATGGATCGGGAGCACATTCAGCACCACGAGCGGCCTCGGATCATCAATTACCGGCTGGCTCAAAACATTGCCGACCAGATTGTAATTGGTAAGCATTACTCCCTTGCTGTGCCCCGTAGTCCCCGAGGTAAAAAGGATCATGGCCAGATCGTCCGGCCCCACGTTGTCATCAGCTCCGTCCTCAGCCCAGCTTTTCCCGGAATACTTAACGTCACGAAGGATATCGTTAAGACAGGGAGTCTTTTTCACCGACTGCAGGGAATAGTATGCCGTGATCTTCGGACAGAGCGCCTTCACGTCACTCACTATGGGCTCATATTCCCAGTCATAAAAAAGGATATCCACGTCCGAACGGTTCAGACAGTCAGCCAGATGGGTAAGATCCATTTGGTAGTCCAGGGGAACAGCCACATTGCCGGAGCCCATGATGCCTACGAGAGTCGAGATATAGTGGACACTCGAGGAGCCGAAAAGCCCTGCCTTGACCTGTCTGCCAAGCTTAGCCCTCTGCTCATTCGCAAAGGCTCCTATGATCCTGCAAAGCTCCGCAAATCTCGTGAAGCTTATGTCATAGACCACATCATCCCGTTCATAGCGGAGATAAGGAGTATCCTTATACTTAACGGCACTCCGCTCAAGCATCTCCCTTATCGTTTTAACCGTTTCACCCATACATACCCCCTTTTCTATTCAGCCTTCCTGCAGCGTCTTAAGCCATTTATCATATCCGGCAGGAACTGCGGTATATTGCAGAAGGTAGCCCTCATCAGTCTCCTCCAGCACCTTGCAGTAAAGATCTCCTCCCGCTTCGAGCTCTATATTATCCATAACCTCAAGGCTTGTCGCTGTCTCAAGCACTGCCTGATCATGCGCCACGGCCTTGATGCCTCCGTAATTCGTCCCCTCCAGCCTGTGTTTACCGTCAAGCTTGAAGAAGCATACCGGAGCCGGCTTTTTCAGTGCCTTGGGCTTCTCGCTTCCCTGCTCGATATGGATATCATAAGGCTTTCCCATTCCTGTAACCTGTGACAGAAGAAGCTCGCCCTTCGCTCCCTTGGGATATACGACCATCTCCTTCACTATCTCGAGGTCTTCTCCCACCTCATCTCTCGTGGACGGCGGTATCAGTATCTGTCCGCCTACGGTGTAGCTCTCTATCCTGCCGCAGAGATTCACCTCTTTTCCTGCCACTCCGTATTTTGTCCTCTTCTCGGAGCCTATATTTCCGACTATCACCTCTCCGGTATTGATGCCTATTCCCATCTCGAGAGGTGAGTAACCGCGTTCTTTATTCCATTCATTGATGGCCTTCATCTTCTCCTGCATGGTAAGCGCCGCTGCCACTGCCCTTGAAGCATGATCCTCGAAGTAGTCGGGAGCGCCGAAGATAGCGAGTATCCCGTCTCCTATAAACTCAATGATGGTGCCGCCGAACTTCTGTATCGCATCCGTCATCTCCTCAAGATAGTGATTGAGGAGTGTGATAAGATCCCCCGGTTCCATGCGCTCGCTCAGTGCCGTAAAGCCCCTCAGATCACTCATCATGATAGTGAGCCTGCGGCTTTCTCCGCCGAGCTTCAGTCCGTCGGGAGATTCAAGAAGCTTCTTTACTATCTCATCCGACAGGAATCTTCCGAAGGTCTCGCTCAAAAGCTTATTCCTAAGCTCCAGCCTGTTATTCAGATCCTGGATCTTCAGCATGGATTTCACGGAATCCCTGAGCTCCTCCAGCTCGCTTATATCCGAAAAAACAGCTATGACCCCTGAGCGCTGGTTTCCTTCGGAATAAAAGGAAGTGAGCATCCTCAGCACATATGTCCCGCCCCCGGTGGTATAGTTCACTACGGTATCGACGATGCACTTATCATATACGCATTCGAGCACTGCCTGTGAAAATTCATCGTTATCCGGATCATCAAAGAAAAGCGAAGCAAATTTCTCCCCCTGAAGCTTATCCATAGGTATCCTTAGAATTTCAGACGCCCTTTGATTGGCGTACAGAACCCTTCCGTTGAATCCAAGAAGCAGTATTCCCTCTGACAGGCATTCGACTATCCTGCTCTGCACGACACTTACCGTACTATCCATAATCCCCCCTCCGTAAAACATGCCGGATCATTGATCACACCCGCAGCCGCAATCAGTTTCCGGTCGAAATGCTGTCCTGCGGTATAACAGTTAT
>CACZNY010000365.1 GCA_902782655.1 uncultured Lachnospiraceae bacterium | reverse complement strand
TCTTTCACTGTTTGTTTCGGCGGGGATCGTGATGACAGGCATCGGGTTCAACGTGAAGCCTGTAAAGGCAGGGCTTGCTTTGGATATCGTTTCGGGAGCATTTAATCCCATAGTGTTCTGTACTGCGGAGCCGTCGGTTGTTTACGGCATAGGAGAGGCTGCCTCAGTTACGGGAAATGACGATATGGGTCTGGCGCTTACCTTTGCCAACAGGGTCGTATGGGGAAAAGAGTCGGGCATGTCCAAAGAGACGCTCAATGCAGTGCAGCATATCTCCTCCGAGCTGGATGCGCTCTACGGCTATACGGCAAATAGCGGTGAAGTCATGAATGATAAGCTGAATAACCTGATAAAATCGCAAAAGAAGGATGAATTTAACCGGATATTTGATGACATTGCCTCCTTCAATGAAGATTATACAGATATGCTCACCGCCTACAGGAGCCTTTTTGATGCGCTTGAAGCCTACGGGCAGGACTCAAGCCTTACGAATAAGGAAGCTGTCGCTGTCGCTTATAACAGTATATATAGTGATTACTATAAAGATAAGAGCACCGACAGTCTTTTCCGGAATCCCCTGTATGGATCTACTGAGGGAACGAGCCATATCGGATTTCTTTCCTCCATAAGCCCGTATGACAAAAATCAGACAATAGGATCCACCGAAGATATTACCGATCCCGCAAACTGGACTCGTATTTCTCAGCCGGGAGGCTCGCAGACCTATCTTGAAGCCTATTACGACTATCTCATCACCGTTACAAACTTTGAGAATAATGTTTACGACGGGATGACGGCTGCCGCCAGCATAGCAGTAAACGGCGCGTACCGATATCTTCAGGCTTACAGATGCTATGCGGAGCTTGACAGCATAATGATATCCAGTGATGCGTCTATTTCGGAGAAAGATAAGGAAACCAGGATAAATGATCTCTGGAGGGTTTTCTCAAAGGATGCAGCCAGTCTTCAAAGAGGCTTAAACCAGATGCTTTATCTTTATGAGGACAGTGTGTTCAATTACTATATGCGCTCTTACGATATCGAAAACACCGTTACTATAAAGGATTTCAGTAACAACGTGTCAGTCTATGAAGTATTTAACACATATGAGGCTGCGAACAATTATAAAGGCGTCGACTTGGATCCGGAAAGGAAGGGGCTGCATGAAAAATCCAAGATGAAAAATAAGACAATTGGAGAGCAGGAGAGGATCTACCAGTTCAGGCTTGTGAGCGAACCCGGAAATACGGCATATGCCATCAGACAGGCTGACGGCAGTCAGAAGCTCAAGGCGCAGCATACATATGACAACCCGGAGAATAAAAGCACAACGATCCTGTCCCTCGATGTCATGAACCTTTTGAAGGGAACGACAAACGGTTATTATGTGCCGGCGGGTATAAATGAATTGTCGGCCATATCATCTGTCCATAATGCTGCCTATAATCAGAGCGGAAACCGTTTCGATTATTTCCGTAAGGAGCTTGGCTATCTTTTTGATAATCCCGCCCTTCCTGCGGTCAGCTTTCGCTCATTCAGCTCCGATGAGGACGATCTTCACAAAGGAAACTTCGCCCTCCTGCGCACCCCACTTTCCTGGGACGATATGGTGCATGGGATGGGCATCTTTGATGATCTGGATATGCATACCACATGGAATAATATCTCCATGCCGGCCAGTACCGAAAACAATATAGAGATAGATACTGAGGACGATATCAAGGATCACTGTGACGGTAATGAGGATTATGACCTTAAGGATCAGGATGTAGTCGTTTTATATAAGGGGGCTCCGCAATCCTCCATCAGGCTTGATTCGCAGGGATCGGGAGCCACGACGGCAAAGCTTTCCGACGGCACCAGTATCGACGGAAATACAAAAAGTGTACCAGGCGGTACCCTCCTCACTGTAAAGGTGAAGCCTGACAGCGGCAATACCGTGGATTATATAAGACTGGAGGACGATAACGGAAACATCCTTGACGACATCGTTTCAGATCAGGTCTATAAAGATACAAACGGAAACGAAGTAGCTACTATAACAGCACAGGAAATGCTGGAAAAGCTCAGTACAAACACCGGCGGTGAATATGAGTTTAAGCTTCCTGTTCCCTGCCAGGATGCAGTGATCAAAGTCGTA
>CACZNY010000364.1 GCA_902782655.1 uncultured Lachnospiraceae bacterium | reverse complement strand
CTCAACTCCGCAGGAGATGATCCGGCCAATTTCGCCATAGCTGCTAAAATGCGCTCTATGATAAAGGGACTGGATAAGGTAAAGACGAATACAACCACGGGTATGTCCGTACTCGAGACTGCAGAGGCAGCCATGATGGAGACTGAGTCAATGATCCAGCGTATGAACGAGCTTGCCATAAAGGGAGCCAATGGCACGCTTTCAAGCTCCGACAGGCAGAATATTCAGGATGAGGTGGATCAGCTGCTTGCCGAGATCGACCGCATAGCAGAGACAACAGAGTTTAACGGGACGAAGCTTATAGACGGCACGTTCAATGACAGAGGATTTACAAGCAATCTGAAAGTAGATGTGATGGACTATTCTGACAGGGTCAATGCCGGAAGATATATGATAAAGCTTGAGTCAAACGGCGGCTCCTACAAGATTTCGGATGCTGCTACTTTGCCGGCCGGATACAAGAAGGTAGAGGATCTTCTGGGAACGGCTGATAATGCAAAAATGAGGATAAACGTTGATACCGTAGAGAACGATGATAATACGAAAACGGACTATGTAACTATAAAGGGTGTCAGCGGAACAGAGATCAGATTAAAGCTGGAGGATGGATTTATATCAGATAATAAACTGGATCTTGAGCTTACGGGAAGAGGCTCCATGAGACTTCAGGTAGGAACAGAAGAGGGGGAAGTGATAAACGCTTCGATACCGCGCATGACTACAGAGGCTATGGGACTTGCCAAGGTAGATATGAAAACCAAAGAGGGCTCACAGAAGGCTATAGATCAGATGAATACCGCCATAGAATATGTGAACCGTGCAAGATCCAGGATGGGAGCTTATGAAAACCGTCTGGAAAACACATCGGACTATATTGACGCATATAATGAGAATGTAACATCATCTGTCTCGCGTATCCAGGATACGGATATGGCAGAGGAGATGATAGAATTTACGACCATGCAGATCCTTTCTCAGGCGGGCATCAGCATGCTTTCACAGGCTAATGAGGCACCCCAGCAGGCTTTGCAGCTCCTTCAGTAAGTGAGGCAGGGACATGACATCCGAAAAGAAGCAGGAATATACCAGACGCATAATAGAAGCTAACCCCACAGGAGTCATAGCCATTACCTATGAGATCGCCAGGGGGTATTATGAGGATGCGGTAACGGCGTTTAAAGCCGGGGACAGGGATACCTACAGGCTGGAGATATCCAGAGGCAATAAATGCATAGAGCAGCTTATCCTGTCACTTGATCCGTCATACGCTATTTCAATTTATCTGCTCAGGATATATAATTATATCCTTGAATGTGCAAGGAGAGCCTCATTTATGTACGATATAAACGGGCTTGACGAGCCGATGGAGATCCTTGCAAGGATAGGCGGCACATTTGAAGAGATAGCGCCGCAGGATAAGAGGACTCCGGGCGTACAGAGAGGAGCAGAGGTATATGACGGACTCACATACAATTCAAAAGGAAGAACAAACACCACAGTCAAAAGGTAATGAAAAAAAGCGAATGCTTTCGGGGATACAGCCCAGCGGTGATCTGCATCTGGGCAATTATCTCGGTGCCATAAAAAACTGGGCGGACAGGGCTGAGGAGTATGAATGCTATTATTTCATGGCTGATATGCATACAATAACAGTCCGGCAGGAGCCTGCGGAGCTTCGGAGGAGATCGCTCCATCAGCTTGCGCAGTATATCGCCTGCGGTCTGGATCCCGAAAAAAACGTCCTGTTCCTGCAGTCGCATGTACCGGCTCATGCGCAGCTTTCATGGGTTCTTAACTGCTATACGATGTTCGGCGAGCTTTCACGCATGACCCAATTTAAGGATAAATCCTCAAAATACAAGGACAATATAAATGCAGGCCTTTTCACCTATCCGGTCCTGATGGCGGCGGATATACTTCTTTATCAGCCCGACTATGTGCCGGTAGGAGATGATCAGAAGCAGCATGTAGAGCTTACAAGGGATATAGCGCAGAGATTCAACAGTATCTACGGGGAGGTGTTTACCGTACCGGAGCCTTTTATCTCCAAGTCAGGAGCGAGGATATACGGACTTTCTTCCCCGACAGACAAGATGTCAAAATCCGATCCCGGTGGCTGTGTGTTTATAATGGATGAGCCCGATGTGATAATGAAGAAATTCAAGAGGGCAGTGACTGACAGCGATACCGATAACCCGGTCCGCTATGACAGGGAAAACAAGCCGGGAGTAGCAAATCTCATGAATATTTATTCCACGCTCACAGGGAAGTCATATGAGGAGATAGAGCAGGAGTTTGCGGGAAAAGGATATGGTGTTTTCAAGCCTGCCGTGGCGGAAACAGTGATTGATACCCTGAAGCCTGTACGGGAAGAGGCAGAGCGTCTCATGAAGGATAAGGAATATCTTAACCGTGTATATAAAGACGGAGCGGAAAGAGCGGCGTATGTGGCGAATAAGACCCTGCGCAAGGTGTATAAGAAGGTGGGATTTTACCAGATCTGATCACTAAACAGCATATGATCATTATATTGTACGAAAAAAAATACATTGTCAGGGCTTTAGTTTTACCGTATGCTGACGATATACTATGTGTAACGCAGAACGGCAATAATAATCAGGAAAGGAGGGATTGGATATGAGCTTAAGGATAGGCGGAAATATCTCTTCGCTGTATAATGCATCGAGGATTAACCAGACACCGGACATAGACAAGACCTCCAGGATAGAGCAGCAGGCAACGATCGGATCGGAGCTGCAGGATAGCCGCAGCAGTGCCGGACAGTATGTTTCGCAGGAGCACGGCGGAGTAGTCCTTACAAGAGTTTCCGATACAAATGCTTATAAGAAGGCTCAGCTTGATGGCAGCAGAGAGCGTATCGAAGATATGGCGGACAAGCTTTACAATAAGCTTCCCGACATTTTTGCGGATATGAAGAAGCTTCCCGTCGAGGAAGAGGTACAGGCTAAGGCTCGCGTATCTGTTAATGAGAGGAATGTGGCGGCGGTGGCTGACAAGCAGGCAGCACAGGCGCAGCAGCTTATGGATTTCTCCCTGTAAGAGCCCGGCAGATGTCAATGATATCAAGCCCCGCGTCAATGACGCGGGGTTTTTCTTTGCCGAAGCCGGAGCATTGTGTTAGAATTTAATGGATTATATGTTTCATCATGGGAGGATGATTTGAAATGGCAAATAAGGGACCATATTATATCACTACTGCAATTGCTTATGCTTCCGGGAAGCCGCATATAGGTAACACCTATGAGATAGTTCTTGCTGATGCTATAGCAAGGTTTAAGCGGCAGCAGGGATATGAGGTTTTTTTTCAGACTGGGACGGATGAACACGGAATAAAGATCGAGGAAAAGGCAAAAAATGCCGGCGTGACTCCCAGACAGTTTGTTGACGGGGCGTATGATGAGATAAGGAAGATATGGGATCTGATGAATACTTCCTATGATAAGTTCATCAGGACGACGGACGGATATCATGAAAAGCAGGTTCAGAAGATCTTCAGAAAGCTGTATGATCAGGGCGATATTTATAAGGGCTCATATGAGGGGATGTATTGTACTCCCTGTGAGTCCTTTTGGACGCCTTCGCAGTTAGTGGACGGCAAGTGTCCGGACTGTGGCCGCCCGGTGCAGCCAGCCAGCGAAGAGGCATATTTCTTTAAGATGAGCAAATATGCGCCGAGGCTGATCCAATATATTGAGGATCATCCCGAGTTTATACAGCCTGTGGCCAGAAAGAATGAGATGATAAATAACTTCCTGAAGCCCGGGCTTCAGGATCTCTGTGTATCCCGCACATCATTTACCTGGGGAATACCGGTCACCTTTGATGATAAGCATGTGGTCTATGTGTGGCTTGATGCTCTGGTAAACTATATCACCGGTATCGGATATGATGTGGACGGGGAGCATGGCGCATTGTACAGGAGCCATTGGCCTGCGGATCTTCATCTTATAGGGAAGGATATAGTAAGATTCCATACCATATACTGGCCTATCTTCCTGATGGCTCTTGGAGAGCCTCTGCCGAAGCAGGTGTTCGGACACCCGTGGCTTCTGGTGGGTGACGGCAAGATGAGCAAATCGAAGGGAAATACCATATATGCAGATACTTTGGTTGATATGTTCGGTGTAGATGCCGTCCGATATTACATGATCCATGAGATGCCGTTTGATAACGACGGCGTGTTTACCTGGGACACCATGGTGGAGAGATATAATTCCGATCTTGCAAATACTCTTGGAAATCTGGTGAAACGGACAATATCAATGGGCAATCAGTATCTGGGAGGTCTGATAGTTGATAAGGGCATAAAAGAGGAGGTGGATGATGACCTTTACTCTGTGGCTCTTGCAGCAAGGGATAAGGCAGAGGATAAAATGGCAACTCTCCATGTAGCAGATGCCATAACGGAGATATTTGAAGTATTTAAGAGATGCAATAAATACATAGATGAGACGACTCCCTGGATACTGGGGAAGGATGAGGACAAAAAGGACAGACTGTCCACCGTGCTGTATAACCTGTGCGACTGCATAGCTATAGGGGCTTCATTGCTCATGCCCTATCTTCCGGATACCTCTAAGGCGATTTTATCCCAGCTGAATACTGAAGCCGGGGAGTACGACCTGTTGGATAAAAGAGGGGTTTTTGCTTCGGGCACAAAGGTTACGTCAGAGCCTGTGACCCTTTTTGACAGGAAGAAGCTGGAGGATGTCCTTAAAGAGGTAGAGAAGCTTTATCCTCCCAAAGCAGATGAGCCTGCAAAGAGCGCTCCTTCGAGCAAGGATCCTGAGCATAAGGCCGAGATATCCATAGATGATTTCGGTAAAATGGAGCTTCGCGTGGGTGTAATAAAGTCGTGTGAAGCGGTAGCAAAATCAAAGAAGCTCCTGTGCAGCCAGGTGGATGTTGGTGACAGAACGCTTCAGATAGTATCCGGAATAAGGAAGTATTATTCTCCTGAAGAAATGGTAGGGAAGAAGGTCATGGCTATAGTAAACCTGGCTCCTGCAAAGCTTGCCGGAGTAGAGTCGCAGGGAATGCTGCTATGTGCGGAGGATGCAGAGGGCAATCTGGCACTTATGACACCGGAGAAGGATATGCCGGCTGGTGCTGAGATCTGCTGATAAGGATCCGGATATGAGAGAATTCTGCGTAGACAGCCGCGATATGAAAACAAAGCTCGCCTGCTATGCATGGGAGCCGAAGGCAGATGCGAAGGCCGTGCTGATAATGGCGCATGGCATGGCGGAACACCTTATGAGATACGAGGAGATGGCGGAATATCTTGTCTCACAGGGTATCATCTTTGCGGGTCCGGATCATCTGGGCCACGGTAAGAGCGCGCCAGCTCCTGACGATCTGGGATATTTCTGCGAGCAGGATCCGGCCACTGTAGTGGTGCGTGATCTTCACAGGGTAAAAAAAACCATACAGGCAGAGAATCCGGGTCTGCCGGTCTATCTTATGGGACATTCCATGGGATCATACATCGCAAGGAATTACATCGAAAGATATGGGACGGGTATATCCGGAGTAATCCTGCAGGGAGGGAATGACACGCCGCGGCATATGGCGGCAGCGGGTAAGCTCATCACAGAGATTATGGCTTTGTTTCATGGCTGGAGATACAGATCGGATTTTTGTACAAAAGTGACTCTGGGGTCATGTATGAAGGCCTTTCCTGAAGATCCCTCGGGGTGGGTGACAAAACGGAGTGAAGTGCGAGAGAGATATAAGGACGATCCGCTCGGCGGATATACTTTCACTCT
>CACZNY010000363.1 GCA_902782655.1 uncultured Lachnospiraceae bacterium | reverse complement strand
GCCGGATTCCTTAAGCAGAGCCTCATTCTCGGGAGTATTGGTGCCGAGATCCTCCGCGATTATCCGAAGGTCCCCGATCTCAGCCTTCAGCGCGTTAAAAAGGGACATCCCCGGTCCCTTGCAGAGCCTGCCGTTTTCCGCCGTCTTATCCCCGTAGGGCACGGCATAGTATTCGCAGAAGCCATGGAAATGATCTATCCTTATGACATCGTAGAAATCATAATTACGTCTGATCCTCTTGACCCACCATTTATAGCCCGACTTGTCTAATGCCTTCCAGTCATATATGGGATTGCCCCAAAGCTGCCCCGTCCGCGAAAAAGCATCCGGAGCACAGCCTGCGACGACCTCGGGATTCAGATCCTTATCCATGAGGAAGACATCGGGATTGGCCCAGCAGTCCGCGCTGTCGAGGGATACATAAAAGGGCAGGTCGCCGATGATCTTGACATTCTTATCATTTGCATATTTCCTGAGCTTATGCCACTGCTTATCAAATTCATACTGCTTGAAATATACGAAATCTATATCCTCCTTAAGCTCCTTTTCGGCTTTCTTCAGAGCGTCGGCATTACGCTTCTTAAGGCCAGCCTCCCACTCATACCAGGGGACTCCGTTCATCTTCTTCTTTATTGAGGTAAAAAGAGCATAATCCTTAAGCCATTCCTCTTCCCGTTTTATGAATTTCTTATATTCCTCTGCTTCATTACCGGCATTGGTAAACCTGTCATAGGCCTTCTTAAGCAGCGTATCCCTGTTTGCATACATGGCGCCGTAATCGACTTTGGTCTCATCATTTCCAAAGTCTGCGGCATTGCACTCATCCCATGTAAGCAGCCCCTCCTCTATCAGTGTTTCAAGGGAAATAAAATACGGATTGCCCGCAAATGCCGAAAACGGCTGATACGGAGAATTACCGTACCCCGTAGGCCCTACCGGCAGTATCTGCCAGAAGCCCTGCGCCGCCCCGTGAAGAAAATCCACGAATTCGTACGCCTCCCTCGAAAAGCTCCCGATACCGAACCTCGACGGCAGGGAAAACACCGGCATTAAAATCCCGCTTTCTCTCATCTTTCTCCTCCTGAGTTTAACAATTATTGATCGATCCTTTATACCTGCAATACAGTATACCACAGATATCTAAGAAGCATTTGTTCCCGTCTTTATTAATGCCGAAGCAGCGCTTTTTCCTATGACAGCGCAGAGGAAAATGCAAAACAATGCCCTGACCGGGAAGCAGAGAAGTAAAAGCAAGGATACCGCAACAGGCTTTTTAAGCTGCGCGCCGAGCACTGTCGCACAAACTGCAGCCGCAGCGAAGGCCGCGTGAAGCCCCGGCTCCGCTGCAAAGGCTATGGATGCGATCCCCATTCCCATACAGGTACATGCAAAGATCAATGGGAAAAAATGTCCGCCGATCAGCCCAAAATTAATGCAGAAGGTTGTCATTATTATCTTAAGCAGGCATATACCGATAAGCACCAGCGGACTGTAGGTAAAAAAAGTCCCGATAAGCTCCGCCATCTGCTCCTCTCCGGAAAACATGATAACAGGAAGCATGAGCGCCATACATCCCACTGCCGCTCCGCATAAAGTCTCCCTCAGTATCACTGGTATACGCTTCCCTATGCCCTTGGTAACCTTTTCCGAAAGTTCAAAAAAGAGAAATACCAGAAGTCCTGCAGGGATATAGATAAGGAGCATCAGGAAGTCCTCTTTCCCCATCGTGATCGTAGAAAAGCCCGGAAATCCATCCATGGCAGTGCCAAAAAAATAAGTCAGTATTTCCGCCATGAGAAAGCCTGATGCAGAAGAAATGCCGTAGAATAGAAGCTTATTGCCCTTCGACATAGGACTTACGGCTTCCTCCTCATCATCCCGCTCTTCTACTGCAAGGATACCGAATAAAGGCGAATGAAACAGCTGTCCTAAAGTCACTGCTTCACCTATCTCAGAAAACATATCCGAATTCTTTTTAGCGAAGGTAACATTATCGCCGACCCAGTAGCAAAGAGCAGCTATTATACCTGTAAGTCCGGCCTCGGGACCTACGCTCGCCCCGCAGATCAGAGGAATAAAAGCGCATATGAGCATTGCCGTGATCGGACGGTAGTCATAATGCTTCTCCTTCTGTATCTTTCCCATGACGACGCTCAGCTCCTCAGGATAGTTTCCACAGAATCTATGAATGACTCCTACCACCAGTCCTCCCAGCACACAGATGATAAATGGAAGAAAAGTATTACCCGTGCCTGCAGGGAGCCTATTCCAGATATAATAAATACAGAGTGCCGATGCCTTAAGGAAAACCCATATGATAACCCCGGAGAAGCCACCGAGAAGAGCAGTAAGACAGACCAGCTTTAATTTATTACCCAATCTTTCCTTCATTTATCCCTCCATTTTGCCATGTTACAATCTTCTTATCACTGACGCTGCACCAGAGGCGGGAGGTCGATCCTAT
>CACZNY010000362.1 GCA_902782655.1 uncultured Lachnospiraceae bacterium | reverse complement strand
GGAATGCTTTCTTTCGCAGGAGAGAAATCCAGAAGTCCCCTTAAGGTGTGAGGTCTGCTTTCATCATCCACCATTCCCGTATAGACCTTAAACTGCTCATAGTCATTATTCCTCACGGACTGCTGAAGGTTTACTATGGTCTCCGGATTGTAAAGATGATCCTCCTTATCCTTTCCCGACCTGAGGCTGTGGAAGCCCGTGGAATCAAGAGTGGTATCCACTCCGAGGCCCAGCGGATCAAAGGCATGATCATGCCTTAAGGCGGTCTCCTGCTCTATCTCCCTTATCCCGATGCCGCCGACCCGGCTCACTGTGCCGGTGAAATATCTGTTTATCAGCTCCTCGGAAAGACCTATCGCCTCAAATATCCTGGCGGACTGATAGGACTGGATGGTAGATATACCCATCTTTGCGGCGATCTTTACGACTCCGCCCAAAAGAGCCCTGTTATAATCATCAATGGCCGTATGATAATCCTTATCAAGTATTCCTTTGTCTATAAGCTCTGCTATACATTCGTGTGCAAGATAGGGATTTATGGCTCTGGCTCCGAAGCCCAGAAGTGATGCCATCTGGTGCACGTCTCTCGGCTCGCCGCTCTCCAGCACCAGCGATACTGCAGTCCTTTTCTTCGTCCTCACAAGATGCTGCTCCACGGAGGACACTGCCAAAAGCGAAGGGATCGGCACATGATTTTCGTCCACTCCCCTGTCGGAAAGGATGATTATGTTGCAGCCCTCGGCAGCCGCCCTGTCCACAGCGATATCAAGCTGTTCCAGAGCCTTCTCCAGAGAAGTGTTTTTATAATAAAGCAGGGATACCGTCTCAGCCTTATAGCCGGGTCTTTTGAGCGCCTTTATCTTCACGAGATCCACCCCGGTCAGTATAGGGTGATTGACTTCAAGCACCGCGCAGTTTGTGCTCTTTTCATTCAGAAGATCCCCGTCGGAACCGATATAAACCGTCGTATCCGTCACGATCTTTTCTCTCAGTGAATCGATGGGCGGATTGGTGACCTGGGCAAAAAGCTGCTTGAAATAATTGAACAGAAGCTGATGGCTGCCGGACAGCACGGCCAGCGGCACATCATGCCCCATTGACACTGTGGGCTCCACGGCATTCTCAGCCATTGGAAGTATCTGCTTCATCACATCCTCATAGGTATAGCCGAATGCCTTGTAAAGCTTGTCCCTCGTCGCCTGATCGTGCGTCTCGATCTTTTTGTTCGGAATGGGAAGCCTTGAAAGGTGAAGCAGATTATTGTCTATCCACTCACCATACGGCTTTCTCCCGGAATAATATTTCTTGCATTCTTCATCGGAGATAATCCTTTTCTGTCTGGTGTCAACGAGAAGCATCCTGCCCGGCTCAAGCCTTGACTTCTTTATGATATGGGAGGGTTCGATATCAAGCACTCCTACCTCTGAGGACAGGATAAGCCTGCCGTCATCCGTCACATAGTATCTGGAGGGCCGTAATCCGTTCCTGTCAAGAGTAGCGCCCAGCACCTCTCCGTCGGAGAATATTATGGCCGCAGGACCGTCCCAGGGCTCCATCATTGTCGCATAGTAGTGATAGAAATCCTGTTTTTCCCGATCCATGTATTCGTCATGCTTCCAGGGCTCCGGGATCGTCATCATCATTGCCAGAGGGAGGTCTGTCCCATTCATATACAGGAATTCAAGTGTATTATCCAGCATCGCTGAATCAGAGCCCGATGACGATATGACGGGATATATCTTGTCGATATCATCAGCCAGAAGCCCCGGCCGCATCGTTTCTTCTCTTGCGAGCATCCTGTCGGCATTACCGCGTATCGTGTTTATCTCACCGTTATGCGCTATCATGCGGTAGGGATGAGCCCTGTTCCAGGAGGGAGTCGTATTGGTGGAAAATCTGGAGTGTACTATGGCTATGGCAGTCTCATAGTCAGGATCCTTTAGATCCTCATAGAATTCTCTTAGCTGTCCCACAAGGAACATGCCCTTGTAAACTATCGTCCTTGAGGACAGAGAGCAGATATAGGTGTCCTCCGAGGACTGCTCAAACTCACGCCGGACCACGTAAAGCCTTCTGTCGAAATCAATGCCCTTTCTGACATTATCAGGCCTTCCAATGACGCACTGCTCTATGGCAGGCATGCAGTCCAGAGCAGCCTGTCCGAGTATGTCAGGCTTTATCGGAACCTTCCTCCAGCCTAAGAACCTCATGCCCTCCTTTTCCGCTATAAGCTGTATCATCCTTTTGGCAAAGGTTCTTTTAAGCCTGTCGCCGGGGAGGAAAAACATTCCGATACCGTAGTCCCCCTCTTCACCCGGCTCCATGCCTGCATCGGCAAGCACCCTTGAAAAGAACCTGTGGGATATCTGAAGCAGGATCCCCACTCCGTCGCCCACCCTGCCGGTGGCATCCTTTCCCGCCCTGTGCTCAAGCTTCTCCACTATGGAGAGCGCATCGGACAGTACCCTGCCGTCCTTATGACCGTCTATATTGACTACGGTACCGATTCCGCATGCATCATGCTCTGTAAGATCAAAGTTTTTATTAATCACTTCAGTCACCTCTCATCTGTAACATGCCGTTTTATTTCCGGCACAGATCCTGCTTCTCATTTAACTTCAGTTTATTTATCCTGTTCCACCGTACTTCCGGACTTTCCGTAGTTTGAAAGCACCCTGGCCGACGGATCATTCACGTTGCAGCCCTCCCATTCCTTATTCGGCATCCAGAAATCCTTTATCATTTCCGCATTTTGCGGATAATATTCTTCAAATATATCCCGGTACAGAAGGCTCTCCTTGGTAAAG